>DITW01000057.1 GCA_002422945.1 Sphingomonadales bacterium UBA6174
AACAGGCAATCGATGCGCCGATATCCACGCCGCCCATTTCATAGCCACAAGCGATTTCAGCCCTTAGATCGCCACGCTGTTCGACCTTGCGAATGGTGCCGATGTCGGAAATGATGCCAGTGAACATATTGCTGCCTTATCTGATGTCGTCAAAGCTATTGGGCGCGTTGGTATACGTCGAGCGTGTCGATGCCAAGGGTGCGCTTGTCGATCTGTCGCCATTGGCCATGGGCATCGGCCAGTGAGGTGAGGCCGATATCCCCGAGACAGGCCTTGCCCCGGCCGATCAAAATGGGGGCGCGATACAAGACCAGTCGATCCACCAGACCAACCTTCAGAAACGCAGCGGCAGCCTCTGCGCCACCCTCGACCATCAGATATTGGACGTCTGGAAGGTCTGCGATGGCGGCTGGCGAGGTGATGCCGGTCCAGCCGGTTGGCGCAGGCTTATGGCTGAGCAGGATGCGTTGCGGGGCGCGATCTTCCAAGCCTTCCAGCCGAACATCGAGCCGGGGCGCATCTGCATCAAATGTGCCGCGCCCGACCAAGATCGCATCATGGCGCGCGCGTTCAACATGGACATGACGCCGCGCGGCCTCGCCCGTGATCCAATGGCTTTCGCCATTTTCCCGCGCGATGCAGCCATCCAATGAGGTCGCGAGCTTGAGCGTGACGAACGGGCGCTGGTGTTCCAGTCGCATCAGCCATCCGGCAAGGCTGTCACGGGCGGCGGCGGCGGCGCTGGTTAATAGATCGACGGCGATGCCTGCCGCGCGCAAACGGGCAAAGCCTTGGCCAGAAGTGCGCGGATCAGGATCGGTAAGGGCAGCGACCACGCGGCTGACACCGGATGCGATCAGCAGATCGGTGCAGCATGGTCCGCGCGCGCTTTGATGGGCACAGGGTTCGAGCGTGACATAAGCGGTCGCGCCTTTGGCCAGTTCGCCCGCTTGTTCAAGCGCCATCGCCTCGGCATGGGGGCGGCCACCGGCCTGGGTCCAGCCCCTGCCGATGACCTTGCCATCGCGGACGAGAATGCACCCGACATTGGGATTGGGCACAGTGCGCGCCCGTCCACGTGCCGAGAGCGCCAGCGCCGCGGCCATCAAGCGGGCGTCGAGGCTCACTCGGTTTTCATGCCCAGATCGTCGGCGAGCTTTTGGAAGCTCTTGCGCTTGGCGGCTTCGGCAGCGGCCTGCGCATCGCGACGGCGGTTGAAATCTTCAAGCTTGCGGGCTTGCCATTCCTTATACATCGGGTTGTCCGGATTTTCGGGCAGAATGTCACCGAACACCATCAGGTCTTCTTCCGTCTGGGCTGGTCGGCGGAAATCGTGCATCACCGCAGCCAGCATGAGAAGGGGCATGAGCAGCGACAAGACAATCAAGGCATAATTGCGTTTTCCGCTGGTCGAAAAGAACGCAGCAAGATCGCGAAACGCCGCGCGCGGCGTGGAAGGGCGGGGAAGGGGCATGGCGTCTTAATATCGCGTGGCGAGGATATTTGCCAATGCCGATTATATTTACCCTTGGGATGATGGCTGACACGCCGAAAAATAACGGGTAAACATCGCAATATCAGGTGCTTTCCCTCTTTGCGCGAAGGAGCTCTTTGTGATCCACCTTGACCAATTCTGCCAAGATTCTTTCTGGATGCCGTTCACCGCCAATCGCCAATTCAAGGCCGCGCCACGGCTGCTCTCTTCGGCCAAGGGCATGTGGTATATGGCGGATGACGGGCGCAAGGTGCTGGACGGCACTTCTGGCCTGTGGTGCGTGAATGCAGGCCATGGCCGCGCGGAAATTACCGAGGCGGTGGCGCGGCAATTGGAGGAATTGGATTTCGCACCGACCTTTCAGATGGGCCATCCGATTGCGTTTCGCTTTGCCGAGGCGCTGACGGCGATTGCGCCGGGTGGGCTGGATCGCATCTTTTTTACCAATTCGGGGTCGGAATCGGTCGATACCGCGCTCAAGATCGCGCTCGCCTATCATCGGGCCTGTGGGCAGGGGACGCGGACCAAGTTCATTGGGCGCGAACGTGGCTATCATGGCGTCGGCTTTGGCGGTATTTCGGTGGGCGGGCTGGTCGGCAACCGCCGCCAGTTCGCGGCGCAATTGCCGGGGGTCGATCATCTCCGCCACACCCATGATCCGGCACGCAACGCGTTTACCAAGGGGCAGCCCGAACATGGGGTCGAGCTTGCCGACGATCTGGAACGGCTGGTGCAATTACATGGGGCGGAGACAATCGCGGCGGTGTGTGTCGAGCCGATGGCCGGGTCTACGGGTGTGTTGTTGCCGCCCAAGGGCTATCTGGATCGATTGCGCGAGATTGCGACGCGCCATGGCATTTTGCTGATTTTCGATGAGGTCATCACCGGATTTGGTCGTTTGGGGACGCCCTTTGGGGTCGAGGCATTCGGCGTGGTGCCGGATATGGTGACGACCGCCAAGGGGCTTACCAATGGCTGCATCCCAATGGGTGCGGTATTTTGCCGCCGCGAGATTCACGATGCAATGATGCAGGGGCCGGTGAACGCCATCGAACTGGCGCATGGCTATACTTATTCCGGCCATCCTGTGGCCTGTGCGGCAGGGCTGGCGACGCTGGATATTTATGCGCGGGAAGGGTTATTGTCGCGCGGCGCGGCGCTCCACGCCAAATGGGAGGCGGCGGTCCATCAGTTCGATCACCATCCCTTGGTGGCGGATGTGCGGAATTACGGGCTGGTCGCGGGGATTGAGTTGCAGCCGCGTGAGGGTGCGCCGGGGGCGCGGGGCTATGATCTGTTTGTCGCGTGCTTCAATGCAGGCCTGCTTGTTCGTGCGACCGGCGACACCATCGCCCTTTCGCCACCCCTCATTATCGAAGAGGCGGAGATTGACCTGATGATGTCGATCTTTGGGGATTGTCTGGATGGGTTGGTTTGAGGGAAGTGAGTCCTTTCCCATATTCGTCATGCTGAACTTGGTTCAGCATCTTTTCACAGGTCTGGTGACGGATCCTGAAACAAGTTCAGCATGACGAATATGTGTGGGGGGCAACGGCGGCAAAGCCGCCGCAAGGCCGAACGGCCGCCCGAGCTTATTGCGAGGAAGCCAAGCGGGCGGATGCCCGCGCCCGGCGCCTGAGGGGCTAAACAAAAACGCGGGCTAAATCAAAACGCCCGCGCGACGGCGAATTCGACGGCTTCGACCAGCGCGGCCTTTGCTTGGCCATTCGGGAATGCGCCAAGGGCATCGATCGCCTGCTGGCCGTAAAAACGGGCCTTGGCGAGGGTGTCGGTAATGGCATCGGTCTGCTGGAGCAATTGCTTGGCGTGCAATAGATCTTCGTCGCTGACGCGGCGTCCTTCCATCGCGTCTTTCCAGAACGCGCGGGCCTGATCGTCGCCACGGGCATAAGCGAGGATGACGGGCAGGGTGATCTTGCCGTCGCGGAAGTCGTCGCCGGTGTCCTTGCCCATCGTCTGTTCGTCCGAGACATAATCAATCGCGTCATCGACCAATTGGAACGCGATCCCAAGATAGCGGCCATAGGAATCGAGCGCGTCTTCCACCTTTTCATCGCGTTCGGCGACCACGGCGGAAATGCGGCAGGCGGCAGAGAACAGGGCCGCGGTTTTCGCGCCGATGATCTCCAGATATTTGGCTTCGCTCGTGTCGATCTGGCGCTGGGCGGTCAATTGATTGACTTCGCCCTCGGCAATCACGGCGGACGCATTGGCGAGGATTTTCAGGACGCGCAGCGAGCCATCCTCGACCATCAATTCAAAGGAACGGCTGAACAGGAAATCGCCGACCAATACGCTCGCAGGGTTGCCCCAGATAATGTTGGCGGTGCGCTTGCCCCGGCGCATGCCAGAGCCATCGACGACATCGTCATGCAGCAAGGTTGCGGTGTGGATAAACTCCACAGCGGCTGCCAATTTATAATGGCGGTCGCCCGAATATTCGAGCAGCTTCGCACAGGCCAAGGTCAGCATCGGGCGCAGGCGTTTGCCGCCGCCCGCGATCAAATGGCCTGCCAGCTCAGGAATCAGGGGAATGCGGCTTTGCATCCGATCAAGGATGACCGCATTGACCTGATTCATCCCGCCCGCGACCAGATCCAATATCGGCTGAAGGGATGGTTCGGACTTGCGATGGATTGGCACGACATTATTCGTCACGACGGTCGAAAGCTCCCCGGAAAGCCGCATCACACGGCAAGCTGTCGGACCCGATGCGCCGACGAGGCGAAAAAGTCCATAATTTTCCGGCCTGCAAAACTGGCTTGCAAAACGGGCGCGGGGCCTTGAATAGATGTCATTATGACTGATCAGGTGCTGGCGGGCTATCGCGAAAGTATTGATAACATCGACGCTGCGTTGGTGTTCATGTTGGCTGAACGCTTCAAGATCACCAAGGCGGTTGGCCGCTATAAAGCGGAACACCAATTGCCCCCGGCTGATCCCGGTCGCGAAACGTCGCAGATCGAACGGCTGCGAGGGTTGGCCAAAGCGGCCAATCTCGATCCGGATTTTTCCGAGAAATTTCTGCGTTTTGTGATTGATGAGGTGATCCGTCATCACGAGCGAGCACGGGAAAATGGCTGACGATATCCGGGCGAGTCAGGCGGCGCGCGACCTTGCTTTGGGCGCGGACAAATCTGAATTCGAACGGATTGTCAGGTGGCTTCTTGGCAATGGGCATGGCCAGGCCATCGGGGCTGAATATCTCGGCCATAGCGATGATTGGGTGGAGTTCGGGCTGTGCCAGCGGCCCGATCTGGTCGCGGACCCGGCGACCGGGGTGATTGCCTCTGGCCCGATTATTACACTGCTCGATTTTGCGACCAGCACCAGCACATGGCTGCGCCGCAAGAAAGTTGCGCCCAATGCGACGCTGGATTTGCGAATCGATTACCTACGCCCGGCCCGGCCCGGCGTGATGATTGTGGCGCGGGGCGAATGCTATGCGGCCAAGCGCACGGTCAGCTTTGTCCGGGGCATCGCCCATGATGGCGACCCGGACGATCCCATCGCGCATTGCGTCGGCACGTTTTTCAATATGGATGAAAAGAGTTCTGTATGAAGAATACGGGCATGCCGAATGGTCAAAAAACGGTTGATATGCCCTATGCGGCTACGCTCGGTTTAACGTTCGAGCAGGATGCGGAAGGTGAGTGGCTGGCGATCATGCCGCGCGCCGATACACTCGGCGGCCGGCCCGGTTTTGTGCATGGCGGGGCCTTGGCGGGGATGCTGGAATGCGTGGCAATCCATAAGGTCCAGACTGTCGCCGCACCGCGCGAAGGGAAACTGGCCCGACCGATCAACCTCAGTATCAGCTATTTGCGCGGGGCTACCCACGATCATTGCTATGCCAAGGCCGAAATTGTGCGTCTTGGCGGCCGGATCATCGTCGTTTCGGTGCGGGTCTGGCAGGATGATCCCCAAAAGCCCGTGGTCATGGGGCAGGTCAGTTTGATGCGCTGAACCTGCCGGCACCAAGGCGATGGGCAGAGACGACCACCATCGCCAGCAACAACGCGCCCATCGCCTGATGGCCGACGGCAATCGGAATATAGACGCCGCTGAACAAGGTAGCGATGCCAAGGCCGATCTGGGCCAGCACGATCATGATCAGCCCATAAGCAAGGCCGGTTTCGCCGCGCTTGCGCAGGCGTTGCGACAGCAACAGGATCGCGCCCGCCACGGCCCAGGCATACCAGCGATGGATGAACTGGACGACGACCGGCTGGTCGATCACATTCTGCCAGAAGGAAGCGAGTAACGGCACGCCATCGGGGAAGATCTTGCCGCCCATCAATGGCCATTCCGCAAAGATAAATCCGGCATCCAGCCCCGCGACAAATGCGCCATAGCACAGTTGCAGCGCCAGCGCCGCCAGCACCAACATGGCTGCCCCGGTCAATCGCGCCGGGTGGTTGATGCCGGTTTTGGCAAGGTTCTTCAAATCAAGCGCGGTCCACAACAGCCCGGACATGATGAACAATGCCATCATCAAATGGGTCGCAAGGCGCAGATGGCTGACCGCCGGATTGTTGACAAGGCCAGAGGCCACCATCCACCAGCCGATCGTGCCCTGCAGCCCGCCCAATGCCAATAACGCGGTGAGGCGCGCGCCATAGCCTTGCGGGATCTGCTTTTTCACCCAGAACCATAACAATGGCAAAGCAAAGGCCAGCCCGATCAAGCGCCCGATCAGACGGTGTAGATATTCCCAGAAATAGATTTCCTTGAACTCGCCAAGCGACATATGCCGATTGACGAGCTGATATTGCGGGCTGGTCTGATAGGATTGAAACTCGGCGGCCCATTGCGCGTCGTTCAATGGGGGGATCGTGCCGCGCACAGGTTCCCATCGGACCATCGACAGGCCGGATTCCGTCAGCCGGGTGATCCCGCCGACGACAACCATGAGAAAGACCATCAGGGCCATGACGAGTAGCCAATTGGCGATGGCATTGGGCCGGGGGTTGCCGGAGAATTCTTTGTACGACATGGCGCGCAGCTATGATCCGATTTCACACGGGTGACAAGTATCTGCCGATATCTGTCTTGTTTGGCCGGGCGATGATTATCCGATAAACGTGGCAAACTCTTCCAATGCGGCGCGTTCCGATGGGAAGTTATTGGCGGCGTGATCCGGGTCGCGATAGCCGATTGCCAGGCCGCAAAAGAGCATGTGATGATCGGGGGCCTGCACAAATGTTGAGATGGTATTGTGGAACAAGGCCCAGCATTCTTGCGCACAGCTATCCAGCCCTTCTTCGCGCAGCAAAAGCATCAGGGTTTGCAGATACATGCCCATGTCCGACCATTGCGGTGGACCCATATAGCGCTCAATAAAGCAGAACAGCCCGACCGGGGCGTCAAAGAAGCGATAGTTGCGATTGAACCACATGCGCCTGCCGGCACGATCATCGCGCGCGATAGCAAGCCCGTTATACATCGCTTCCCCGATCTTGACGCGGCGGTCGGCGTAAACCCCCTCCAGTTCGGGCGGGTAGATGTTAAATTCGCTGCCTTCGCCTTTCGGATGCGATGCGATTTTTTCTTCCATCAATGTCTTGAGTTGAGCGAGCGGTGCGCCGGTTACGACATAGATATGCCATGGCTGCAGATTGCCACCAGAAGGTGCGCGCCCGGCCTGTTCTATCAGGCGACGAATAACGGCTGGATCGACCGGCTTATCAAGAAAAGCACGCACGGAACGGCGTGTGGCAACGGCTTTGCTGACGTGCATCTGGACAGATCCCATTTGGTGTTGTGACATTGCGCCAGACCTCATGCCGAATGAGGCTTGGTTGCATGATACCATAATGCTGTGGGGGCTGGATTGGAAATGGCTCCCCGGGCCTGATTCGAACAGGCGGCCGTCCGATTAACAGTCGGATGCTCTACCGCTGAGCTACCGGGGAATAACCATTTCCGCGCGATGTCGAACCGTTCAGTTCGTCATCGTTGGCGGGCCTATAGCAGCGGATTCGAACGTCATGCAAGGCCTTGGCGAAAATTTATCCGATGGCGAATTGTTCCATCGCAATTCGGTCGTCCAACGCATGTTCCGGGTCGAACAAAAGGGTAAGCGCATTCGTCCGGTCGATGGCGACCTCGACGGTCTCGACATCGCGATATTCGCGTTGATCGGCGACGGCGCTGACCGGGCGCTTGGCGGCGTCCAGCACCCGGAATTTGATATGGGCGCGGTCGGGCAGGATCGCCCCGCGCCAACGCCGGGGACGAAATGGGCTGATCGGGGTGAGGGCCAATGTCCCGGAATCCAACGGCAGGATCGGGCCTTGGGCGGAGAAATTATAGGCGGTCGAACCGGCGGGTGTCGCAACCAATACGCCGTCGCATACCAATTCGGGCAACACGACGCGGCTACCAACGGTGATTTCGAGCTTGGCCGTCTGGCGGGTTTCGCGCAGCAGCGACACTTCGTTGAT
>DITW01000048.1 GCA_002422945.1 Sphingomonadales bacterium UBA6174
CGGGGTTCAGCTATAATTCGCCGTCAATGCGTCTGGCGGGTGAGAAGAACTACAAGCCGATTTCGATCTTCTCGGGCAAGGATGCGCTGAAGAAGCATTGGGAAACCTATTCGGAGGCCAATGCGCTGGCCGGTTTCACCCCGGATCGTGCGCGCCATGCGGTATCGCAAACGGTGTTCGTGGCAGATACCGACAAGGAAGCGGTGCGTTTGGTGAAGGAAGGGCCGATTGGCTATTGTTTCGAACGTTATCTGATTCCGATCTGGAAGCGGTTCGGGATGATGGATGGCTTCTGCAAGGATGCCGGTGTTGATGTGGCCGATGCCAATCTCGATTTCCTGATCAAGCATGTGTTCGTGGTCGGTTCGCCCGATACCTGTGTCGAGAAGCTCAACAAGCTGTTCCACGAATGTGGTGGCTGGGGGACGATGCAGGTCGAGGCCCATGATTATTATGACGATCCAACGCCTTGGTTCAATTCGCTCGAACTCATCGCGAAGGAAGTCGCGCCGCGTATCTCGCTGCCGGGTGCGTCCGCAACAGCGGTTGCAGCTTAAGCGGTTACGACTTCAATCATCTGAGGTGCGGGGTGGCGATTGCGATTGCCGCCCCGCACTATTTGGGCGTCAGGATAAGGCGGCTTGCTTGCGCGTGATGTCCACATTTGCCTTGGGCGGCATGGGCATGAAGAGCCCAGCCTCGATTTGCATCAGCGTATCGTTGAGCGCCTCGTTGAAACTCTCTTCGCCCTCAAGCGTGCGTTCCTCGCCATGTTCGTCGACATAGGTTGCGAGGATGCTGAGAAATACCAGTGAGCCGCTGACGATGCGGCGCTGGGCGACGGCCTCGGGCAAATGGTCGAAACGTTCCTTGATCAGCGTCAGCAATCGATCGAGGTTGGGCGGTGAGGGGATGCCGAAATCGCCATAAGCGGCCCAGCGTTCGCGCAGGAGATATTGGCACAAAAAGCTCCCATAAGACCGGTTACCATCGGCCTTTTGCAGTTCCAATTGCGGCAGGAACAACACTTCCAGCAACGCCCGCGCTTCGTGCAGGCGGCCTGTGCGTTCGATCTCGGCCAGCATGGCACCACGGCGTTCTTCCATCTGGAACATGCGGTGCGCGAAAACGGCGCGGACCAGGCCGTCGCGTGAACCGAAATGATATTGGACGGCGTAATGGTTGCGCTGTTCCGCCGCGCTCGCGATTTCACGGAGCGAGGCGCTTTCGATGCTGGTCGAGGCGAACAATTTTTCTGCGGCCAAAATGATCTTGAGCTGGGTCGCCGAGAACGAACCATCTACCGGTGCCAGCTTTTCTGGTTTTGACTTCAAGATTTTTCCTCAGCTCAGATGGGTCGTCGCGTTTGTGTTGAAACTGGTCCGATCGGTCAACGCAGGTGTTGCCTTATTACAACCGCTTGGACGTAAAACCAAGACGTTGCCCGGAATGTTTCAGCTTTTTTTAAAGTAAGATACTGAAAATAAATATGTAATTTCACATTTTCGGTCGCTGATAAATTTCTCCAGTCAACACTTGCGTGGAAATGAAAATGTGATACCCCTAAGGCAGTCGTCTTAAGAGGGCTATCGCATCAGGGACAATTGATTCGGGTTGTCGAAATGAAAATTCGAATATCCTGAACATTCTTATGTGATCGTTTCGAAGTGACCGAACATATAACAAAAATAAAACACATAATTTTTATTACGTCATAATAAATATGAGTAATTAAAGATTGTATATATAATTATAAATATACAATTATTTGGAGAGTGTTATGTCGATGGAAACGGGACTTATATTCCACCCTTATATGCGTCCGGGCCGCACGGCGCGTCAGACGTTTGATTGGGGTGTGCAGAATTCCATTCGTTGCGATGAGGTAGGTTTCACCTCGATGCTGATTTCGGAGCATGCGTCGCAGATTTGGGAGAATATTCCCAATCCCGAACTGATCATGGCGGCTGCGGCATTGCAGACCAAACAGATCAAATTCGCGCCGATGGCGCATTTGCTGCCGCACCAGCATCCGACCAAGCTTGCGATCATGGTGGGCTGGTTGTCGCAGATCCTTGAGGGTCGTTATTTCCTCGGCATAGGTGCGGGCGCGTATCCGCAGGCATCCTATATGCATGGGATTAAGAATGGCGAGGATACGAGCTTTCTCAACGAGATGGTGCGTGAATCGCTGATGATTATGGAAAAGATCTGGAAGCGCGAACCGTTCTTTTATGAGGGTCGGTTCTGGGATGCGGGTTTCCCGGAAGAAGCCCATGCGGAAACGGAAGAGGATGAGCAGCACAAGCTCGCCAATTTCGCGCCATGGGGCGGGGCATTCCCGGAAATCGCGGTGACGGGGTTCAGCTATAATTCGCCGTCGATGCGACTGGCGGGTGAGAAGAACTACAAGCCGATTTCGATCTTCTCGGGCAAGGATGCGCTGAAGAAGCATTGGGAAACCTATTCGGAGGCCAATAGCCTGGCCGGTTTCACCCCGGATCGCGCGCGCCATGCCGTGTCGCAGACGGTGTTCGTGGCGGATACCGACAAGGAAGCGGTGCGTTTGGTCAAGGAAGGGCCGATTGGCTATTGCTTCGAACGTTATCTGATTCCGATCTGGAAGCGGTTCGGGATGATGGACGGTTTCTGCAAGGATGCCGGTGTTGATGTGGCCGATGCCAATCTCGATTTCCTGATCAAGCATGTGTTCGTGGTCGGTTCGCCCGATACCTGTGTCGAGAAGCTCAACAAGCTGTTCCACGAATGTGGTGGCTGGGGGACGATGCAGGTCGAGGCCCATGATTATTATGACGATCCAACGCCTTGGTTCAATTCGCTCGAACTCATCGCGAAGGAAGTCGCGCCGCGTATCTCGCTGCCGAAAACAGTGGCTGCTGCTTAAGCCACCGTTCGTTCGGGGTCGCTGTCCGTGTGGCGACTTTCGATTAAAAAATAACCACAAAACACGGATATGGAGAGGAAGATGTTGAAATTAAAGAATAGAAGCCGTGCGACGTTGGTCTCTGGCACGGCATTGCTTGCATTCGCTGCAACCACCGTGTCGGCATCATGGGCGCAGACGGCCGAAAATGGCGCTGACAATGGCGACATCGTCGTGACTGCCCAGCGTCGCGAAGAAAAGCTGTCCAAGGTGCCGGTCTCGGTCGTCGCCTTTGGTGCCGAGATGCTGAAGACCCGTGTCATCAACAGCGAGCAGGACATGGGTTCGCTCGTGCCGGGTTTGCAGGTGAAGAACGGCCAGAACTCCAACCAGCTGAGCTTCAGCATGCGTGGCCAGACGCTCGATCCGTTTTCGGGCACCAGCCCGGCGGTGCTGACCTATGTCAACGAAGCGCCTTATATCCCCGGCAATACCTCGACCGCCTTCTTTGACCTTGGTTCGATTCAGGTGCTGAAGGGGCCGCAGGGCACGTTGTTCGGCCGCAATGCGACCGGCGGTGCGGTGCTGTATTCGACCCCGATGCCGGGTGATGACTTTGGCGGCTATTTGACGCTGCGCGGTGGCGAGCGGAACTCCTATCAGGCGCAGGGCGCAGTTGATCTGCCGATCGTGCCGGGCAAGCTGGCCGTGCGTCTGGCGTTCGATTACACCAAGGCCGATGGCTATATCAAGAATGTGAACACCGGCAATACGTTGGGCGATAAGGATAGCAAGTCCGGGCGCGCAACCATCGTCTATACGCCGACCGAAACCATCAAGAACACGTTGATGGTGCAGTATAATGATGTGAAGGGCACGGAAGGTACGGGTAACCTTCACAATTATTACACTGCCGGCGCCATTGGCAGCCAGTTCATCAGCAACGGCCTTACGTCTGTGCGGAATAACAATGGCTATGCGCTGACCAGCACGCTGGATACCGTGTATAATCTCTATTCTGTAGCCCTTAAAAATATCAACGGCGACTATATCGGCGACAGCAATCTGTCCGCTGGGCCAGCTTATGGTCCGGGACGTTGGCCGGGTGGGGTTGAAGGCTATGCCAAATGGTCGCAGCAAAATCCGTATAAGATCTGGCTTCAGTTCGACCTGCCGCACAAGGCGCATAATACATATGTGACCAACTCGACGGAAATCGAGATTAGCGATAATGCGAAGATCAAGAATATCTTCAGCTATATGAAGGGCTATGCACATACCCCGGGCAACCTCGCGGGAGGTCCATTCGGCGCATTGTGGCTGTTTAACTTCCCGAACAATGCCACCGGCCTGTCCGGCGAAGGTGGTCCGGGTGGTCAGACCTTCCGTTCGGAAAACATCAGCGAAGAATTGCAGTTGCAGGGCTCCGCGATGGATGATCGCCTCGATTACACGGCGGGCGTCTATTATTCGAAGGCCAAAAGGTTCGAAATCATCCCGATCAACGTCGGTGCCGATCTTGAACAGACTTTGGCCGATGTCGATTATACCTATCGCAACAAGAACACCTCCAAGGCGGTATTCGGTCAGGTCAGCTATAAGGTGACGGACAAGCTGACCGCGGTGCTGGGTGGTCGTTATACCTGGGAAACTGTGGGTATCACGCAGGCTGAAGGCAATGTGTTCAATGTCTCCGGCTTAGTCACGCCGCCACAGCGCAAGAAATTGTCGGCCCCGGCATGGACGGCCAGCCTGCAATATCAAATCGACAACAACAACATGGTCTATTTCTCGCAGCGCGGCAGCTTCCGTGCAGGGAATTTCAACGGCACGGTGAACCCGGCTGCGAACTTCTTCAAAAACGAAAAAGTCCATGATTTTGAACTGGGGTACAAGTTCAACGGTCGTATCGGCGGTGCGCCGGTGCAGTTCAACACGGCGATTTATGAAGTCATCGTGAAGAATGCACAGCATGCGGTGTATGCGGTTATTGACGGTAACCCCGCCGGTTTCACGTTGAACGTACCGGAATCCAAGACCAAGGGCGTGGAAGTTGATGCCGCCATCGGCCTGACCGACTGGCTGGATCTCAGCTTCAACGGTGCCTACACCGACGCGAAATACACCAAGAACATCGTCGATATGGAACCGCTGACCGGTGTGGCCGGATATTTCATCACCTTCGATTCCTATCCTGACAGCCCGCGCTGGTCGGGTTCGGCGGCGGCGGTGGTGAAGCTGCCGGTGCCTGAATCGATTGGTAAGATGAGCATCCGTGCCGATTACTACAAGCAGACCAAGACCTATTTCTCCAGCAACGAAGGGTCGGTGACCCCCGGCACCAAACTGGATGGATATTCGACGGTCAACCTGCGTTACGACTGGAAGGAAGTCATGAACAGCAAGGTCTCGCTTGCTGCTTATGTCCGGAACGTCGGCGACAAGATGTATTACATCTCAGGCTATGCCATGGGCGCATCGGGCGGTTACAACACCGCATATCCGGGCGAACCGCGGACCTTTGGCGCAGAACTTTCTGTGAAGTTCTGATCAATGATGCCAGCCGGTGCGAAGATGCACCGGCTGGCATTGCCATCTTTATGATATGAGGTGTCGAACTCATGACGCTCGGCAATAAGAAGATCATTGTGACAGGCGCTGCTCAGGGTATCGGGGCGTCTGCGTTGCGGGCTTATGTCGCTGCTGGTGCCGAAGTGGTCGCCATGGATGTCGATAAGGCGCAAGGTGAGGCGATGGTGGCCAAAGCCAATGCCGTCGGGCCGGGTTCGGCCTCTTTCATGACATGCGATGTGGGTGATCGCGCGCAAGTCGATGCGGCATTTGATGCAGCGGTCGCCAAAATGGGGCGGCTCGATGTGCTGGCCCATATTGCCGGGGTGCATCGCCATGCGCCGACACATGATGTGCCGGATGAAACCTTGGCATGGCTGTTTAATGTCAACGTCAATGGCACGATCTATACCAATGGCGCGGCCTATCGTCATATGCCCCATGGGGGCGCGATCATTAATTTTGGATCGGAATCCGGGCTGACAGCCGAAATCAATAACGCCGTCTATGGCGCATCAAAGGCCGCAGTGCACACTTGGACGCGCAGCGTTGCGCGGGAATGGGGCGCGCGGGGTATCCGTATCAACGCGGTCCTGCCTTATATCGTGACGCCGATGTACGCGCGATTTCGCGAGGCATTGTCGCCAGAGGATCTGGCCGCGCATGACAAGGCAACGGCCGAGCAGATTCCGCTGGGCGGGAAATTCGGCGATGCGGATGCCGATCTGGCCCCGGTTCTTGTCTTTCTCGCCGGTGACGGCTCTCGCTTCATCACGGGTCAGTTGATCCCGGTCGATGGCGGGCTGATATCGGTGCGCTGACATCATTATCCCGCCGCAGGCCGTGTGATGTTTTCACCGGTCGGGCCATAAATAACAACATAAACAATATCGTCATGAGGAGAGTAACAAGATGGGACGTTTGAACGACAAGGTTGCCATCATCACGGGCGCGGCCAGAGGCATGGGGGAATCCCACGCCAAGCGTTTTGTCGCGGAAGGCGCGAAGGTCGTCCTGACGGATCGCTCGGCAGAGGCAGGTCAGAAACTGGCCGACAGCCTTGGCCCCAATGCCTTGTTCGTCCATCATGATGTCACCGATTTCGCCCAATGGACGAATGTCGTCGCCAAGGCCGAGGCTGCGTTCGGCCCGGTCACGGTGCTGGTCAACAATGCGGGGATTTTGGGGCCAATGGCCCAGACCGTCGAATTGACAGAAGAGGGCTATCATCAGGTCTGCGCGATCAATCAGGATTCCGTATTTCTCGGCATGAAGGCCGTTATTCCGTCGATGTTGAAGGCGGGCAAGGGCTCGATTGTCAACATCTCGTCCATTGCCGGGATTGCAGCCAATTATGGCTTTCCGAGCCTTGCCTATGTCGCCAGCAAATTCGCGGTGCGCGGCATGACCAAGGCTGCTGCGATCGAATATGGCGGGCGCGGCATTCGCGTCAATTCCGTCCATCCGGGCTTTATTCAGACCCCGATGATGGTCGAGGCAACCGATGAAGAGGGCGGCGATGCGCTGGGCCTGATCCCATTGGGGCGTATCGCCGAGCCGGAAGAAGTGACGGCATTGGTGCTGTTCCTTGCATCGGATGAAGCGAGCTATATCACCGGGTCGGAACATATCGTCGATGCGGGGATGCTCGCGCAATAATCATCGGGAATGGGAGCGAGACATTATGGCGGATAATGCAGCCGATAAGGCGCTGGTCGCGCGTTTTTTCGAGACATTCTCATCAGGCAATGTCCCGGCGCTGCTTGATATGATGCAGGATGATGCCACTTGGTGGGTGTCGGGTAGCGTTGACGGCTTTTCCGGCACCTATGGCAAGGAAGCCTTTGGCGCGTTGCTGGCCGGGGTCAAGGACGCCTATCGCAGCGGGCCATTGCGGATCACGCCCAAGGGAATGATCGCGGAAAATGGCAAGGTCGCGGTCGAGGCAGAATCCTATGGCGAGTTGATGAATGGCCGGATTTACAACAGCCAATATCATTTCCTGATTGAAACCCGCGATGGTAAGATTGCATCGGTGAAGGAATATATGGATACGCTGCACGCACAGCAGATATTTTTCACTCCCTGATGATTTGAGAAACGAGGGCAAGGGCGACATGATGGACCACCCACTGGCAGCCCGAGGCATCGACCATGTGGTGTTACGCGTGGTCGATGCGCCTTTGATGACCGCATTTTATATTGATGTGCTGGGGTGCGTGCTGGATTGGCACCGGCCAGAATTGGGCCTGACACATTTGCGGGTGGGCAGTGCGCTGATTGATCTGGTGGATATTGCCGGACCTTTGGGAGGAGAGCAGCAGTCCTCCGGCCCGCCATCCGGGCGCAATGTCGATCATATCTGCCTGTTGCTGCAACATTTCGATGACGACCGCATTCGTGCGCATCTGGCGCAGCATAAAGTCGCATGTGGAGATACGGCGGAACGTTATGGGGCGTTGGGCAGGGGGCCGTCGATTTATGTCCATGATCCTGAAGGTAATATGATCGAGTTGAAAGGGGCCGGTCGCGATTGAAGCCATAACCGGCATGTCTCTGCTTGAAAAAGCACATCGCGACTGGCAGATGCACTTTAGTTATGCGTCAACGTTCAAGTGGATTGAGCTGCATAACAGATTTTAACGGGGTTCAAGAACAGCTTATGGCGAAAACCAGCAATATCTCGCGTAGGCGGCGGTCGGCTCTGGCAGAGGGAGGCGAAGAATATGCCGCCAAGCGGGCCGAGCTGATCGAGATTGCGGCGGGGCTGTTTCGCGAAAAGGGCTATCAATCGACCCGTCTTGCCGACATTGCGAACGCCGCTGGCATGGATCGCGCGTCGATCTATTATTATATCGGCAGCAAGGAGGAATTGTTCCGGGAGTCTGTCGAGGGTATTCTCGATATGAACCTGAGCGAGGCCAAGCGCATTTCAAAGGACCCGAAGCTGGGGATTGCGGACAGGCTCCAGCAAATCTTCACGGTATTGATGCGGTCTTATGAACAGAATTTCCCGCATATGTATGTCTATATTCAAGAACAGATGCATCAGGTGACGACTGAGGAAACTGCATGGTCGCAGGAAATGCTGAAAAAGACGCGCAGTTTTGAAGCGATTATCACCGATCTGATCCGCGAAGGCGCAGAGGCTGGTGAATTGCGCAACGACATTCCGCCGCGTTTGATGACCAATGCTCTGTTCGGCATGTTCAACTGGACCCATCGCTGGTTTACGCCGGGCGGGTCTTTGTCGGGTGAGAATGTCGCGACGGCGTTCAACCTGTTGTTCTGGCAGGGTGCGCGCGCGCAATAACCTGCCAGATCGGCCTGACCCCGTTAGCTCACCCCTCGCTCAACATCGTGCGCAGGGCGCGCTTGTTGACCTTGGTCGCGGACATCGGCCATTCATGGGCCTGCATGAAATAGACCTCGCGCGGGATTTTGTAGCTCGCGATCTTGCCCCGGCAAAAGCCGATCAATTCGTCTGATAGCAAGGTCGCGCCCTCGCGCAATTCGACAAAGGCGACCGGCACTTCGTCCAGCCGCGGATCGGCCTTGCCGACCACTTCCGCCAATTTGACATCTGGATGGCTGCACAAAAAGGCCTCTAGCTCCATCGTCGCGACATTCTCGCCGCCGACCTTGAGCATGTCTTTCAACCGGCCCTGAAACAACAGATCGCCGGTGGCGGAGCGGCTATAGAGGTCACCTGTGTGAAGCCAGCCGTCTGCGTCGATCGTGTCTACGGTCAATTCGGGATGGTTGTAATAACCATCCATCACGCAAAAGCCGCGCACCCAGATTTCGCCCATCTTGCCATCTGCACAATCAAGGCCGGTTTCCGCATCGACGATGCGAATGCCGACGCCCGGCGCGGCCTTGCCCTGGGTGATGGCGCGGGTGTCTGCATCGTCATCCGGCAGGCTGAGCGCGAAGACGCCGCCGGTTTCGGTCATGCCACAGGCTTGCAGAATTTCGGTATTGGGCAACAGGGCCTGCACCCGGCGAACCAAGGTTTCCGGTGCGATGAGGAAGAAATAGCGCAATTTGGACAGACGGGTCGGATCGAAGCGCGGGTGGTCGATAATGCCCTGCACAATCGCCGAAAACCAAGGCCATGCGAGCGTGACCTCATTTTCTTCCAACAGGCGGATGGCGCGTTCCGGATCGAAGAAGCGATCGGCAAGAAACGTCCCGGCAACACCCAATGAACCGATGAACGGTGCGAGCGAACCGATGTGGAATAATGGCCCCGCCGCCCAAGTCACATCCTTGTCAGGCGATTTGAGGCGATAGCGCGCGCGCTCCACCGGGCCACGGGTGACGGCCTCATGGCTCAACATACAGCCCTTGGGATTGGCGGTGGTGCCGGAGGTATACATGATCAGCGCCGTGTCGCGGATGCGGGTCTGGCGGCGTGCGTCTTCCACCTGTTGCACGCTGGCCCGGTCCGTCCATGGCAGGAAGCTCGCCTGATCCATCATGCCCGGGCGGGCGGGGCCACCAAGGTCGATGACATGACGCAATCTGGGGGCTTCGGCAATCGCGAGCGGGGCGGCAAAGGGGGTAGCATGGTGGCGCAGCGAGGGCAGGGCGTCATCCAAGATCGCGGGCAGGTCGACATATTCCGTGTCGCGGCCACTGGTGATGATGGCGACGAGATAGGCATCCTTGATGATATAGCCGAGCTCGGTCGCCTTGTGCCGGGTATTGAGCGGCACCACGACGCAGCCGATCAGGCTGATGCCGAAAAATGCGTGGAGAAATTCGAGGCCGTTCGGCAGGAACAGGCCGATATTCTGGCCGGGTTGCACGCCCAAAGCGAGCAGGCCACGGGCGACCTGCTGTGCGCTGGCATATAATTCGGCATAGCTGGCGCGTTCATCCGGAAAGACGATGGCCGCGCGATCAGGATGTGACGCCGTTGCCCGCACCAGCAGGTCGCCGATGGTGGTTACTTCGGTGCAAATCTGGTTGGTCATCAACTTTATCTCGTTCCTGCTTATCTGCTGCCACGACTTGCCGCTTGGGGACAATGGCCGATGGCACTCCTCTAGTCTCTATTTCAGCGTGTCAGGCCATCCATGTCAACACATATGTTGATTGGCTGTGGTGAATTGATGCAGTGATGCGCTTAATGGCTCAACATTAACGTTGACAGCCTCACGGGTGAATCATATCAACATAGTTGTTGACGAGCGGTGCGCCTATGCGGCGGCCATGTGCTCTAATCAGATTCGAGGGTGGCTGACTGTCCGATAAGGCGGCAGTATTACCCGAATAAGAACATAATCCGGAGGGTGACTATGAAGTTCCATTTGATGCAAACCGGCGTTGTTGGCCGCCGTCATGAAATCGAAGCCGGCATGGCCGGTCAACGCCATGATCTGTACCAGCGCTTTCTTGAGGAAGTGAAGGGCTATATCCGGTTGGCCGATGACATCGGCTATGCGAGCTATGCCCAGCCGGAACATCATCTCCAGATCGAAGGGTTTGAGGTCAACAACCATCCCGGTATGTTCAGCCTGTTCGTCGGCATGCATTCCAAGCGTTTGCATGCGTCTGCCATGGGCTACACCCTGCCGACCCATAATCCACTGCGCGTGGCGGAAGAAATCGCGACGCTCGATCACATGTTGAAAGGCCGTCTCAACGTTGCCTTTACCCGTGGCTATCATGCGCGCTGGGTCGATAGCTATGCAGCGGTGAAGGGCGTGGGCTGCACCCAGCCTGCCAATGCCAAGGCCAAGGACGCTCAGGACACGTTCAACCGCGAAGTGTTCGAAGAGTCGATTCAGGTCATCAAAAAGGCATGGACCAGCGATGTCTTCAGCCATCATGGTAAGCATTGGAATTTCCCGCCGCTGGCCGGGTCTGCCGGGCATCCGGCCTATGCCAAATATGGCAAGGGCCAGGATGAAAACGGCATTGTGCGCGAAGTCGGCATTGCGCCCAAATGCTATCAATCGCCCCATCCGCGCATCTTTGGCGGCTTTGCGGGGACGATGCGGACGGTCGATATGTGGGCGCGCGAAAATGGAACGCCGATTGTGTTGGCAGACGATCTCGATTTCTGTTCGGCGCTTTCAAATCGTTGGTATGATGGCGCGCTACGTGCGGGCCATACCCCGGACAAGGGCGATTCCATCGCTTGGGGTGGCTTTTTGATGATCACCGAAGACAAGGCCCGTGCCGAATATCTGATGAACGAGCATAAATGGTTCTGGGATGAATGGTTCATTCCGCTTGGCCAGCGCATGCCGAACGTGCTGATCGGTTCCGCGAGCGAAATCATCGACCGCATCGGCAAGGCGCATGATCGCCTCGGTTTCAATGATTTGTTCCTGATGTTCGGGCAGGGCCATTTGGAGCCGGAAGCCAATCATGAGGAATTGGTCGCCTTTATCGAAAAGGTCGCGCCGCATTTCTCCAACAAGGCGGCAGACGGCACGCTCGTTTGACCTGATCGATCGGTGAGGGGGCGCCATGCCCCCCATGCAATATAAGAATATTGGGAGAAGCAGGATGCAAACTGGGATTTTCATGACCCCGTATAATCCGCCGAGCCGGACAGCGCGTCAGGTGTTCGACTGGGCGGTGGACATTGCGCGGATCGCGGATGAGGCCGGTTTCGCCGATTTCATGATTGGCGAACATTATACGCTCGCTTGGGAAAATATCCCGTCGCCAGACGTGATTATCGCGGCGGCTGCCCAGTCGACCAAGACCATCCGTTTCGCACCGATGGCGCATTTGCTGCCCTATCACGATCCTGCGACCCTCGCGATCCGCATCGGCTGGCTCAGCCAGATTTTGGAAGGGCGCTATTTCTTGGGTGTTGCCCCCGGCGGCCATCACACCGACGCGATTTTGCATGGCTATGACAACATCATGGAATTGGGCAAGGTCCAGTTGGAAGCGCTCGACCTGATGGAGCGCGTGTGGAAGCGCGAACCGTTCATGCACAAGGGCGAAACCTTCCGCGCCGGTTTTCCGGGGCCGGACAATATGCCCGGCTATGACGTCGAAATCGCCAACAACAACCCTTGGGGCGGGCGCGATGCGATGGAAATCGCCGTCACCGGCCTGTCGAAAAACTCTGCCTCTATGAAGTTCGCGGGCGAGCGCAATTACAGCCCGATCTCGTTTTTCGGCGGGGTTGAGCAGATGAAGGGCCATTGGGATACTTGGGCCGAAGCCGCTACCGGCGCTGGCTATACCGCGGATCGCAGCCGCTTCCGCATCTGCCGCGACGTGTTCATCGCCGATACCGATGCCGAGGCCAAGCGTCTGGCGCTAAAGAGCGGGCTTGCCCGGACGTGGCGCGATTATCTCGTGCCAATCTACAAGAAATTCAACCTGTTCGAGGGCATTATTCAGGATTCGGGCAAGGATTTGCAGCCGGATGATGTGAATGAGGATTTCCTCGTCGAACATGTCTGGCTTTGCGGTTCGCCGGAAACCGTGATCGAAAAGCTGGAGCGACTGGCGGACAAGACCGGCGGTTGGGGGCAGCTTGTGGCCAATCAGCACGACAGCATCGACGATCCCAAGCCTTGGGCGGAATCCTTGCAACGTCTGGCCCAGCAGGTCGCGCCTAAAGTCAAAATGCCGAATTGAAGATATTTGGACACGGCACCGGCCCGGATGAACTGACGCAAGATCAGACATCAGGGCCGAATGTCATTGGAGGAGAATGAGGATGCGTACTGGTAGAGCCGCTGTGATGGTGGGAAAAGATCGCCTTGAAACATGGGAAGTGCCGGTGCCGGAACCGGAGGCCGGTGGCGCATTGGTGCGGGTCGTGCTGGGCGGTGTGTGCGGCAGCGACGTGCATATCCTGAATGGCGAGGCGGGCGAAATGCCGTTCCCGATCATCCTTGGCCATGAAGGCGTGGGCATGATTGAAAAGGTCGGTCCGGGCGTAACCACCGATTATGCCGGTGTGCCGGTCAAGGCGGGTGATCTGGTCTATTGGTCGCCGATTGCTTTATGCCATCGCTGCCATAGCTGCACCGTGCTCGAAGAAACGCCGTGCGAGAATTCGCAATTCTTCGAACATGCCGAAAAGCCCAATTGGGGTAGCTATGCCGATTTTGCGTGGCTGCCGAACGGCCTGCCGTTCTTCCGCCTGCCGGATCATGCCCAGCCAGAGGCAGTGGCATCGCTTGGCTGCGCCTTGCCGACAGTGTTGCGCGGGTTCGACCGTTGTGGCCGGGTGCGGGTTGGCGATACGGTCGTCGTGCAAGGGGCAGGGCCGGTCGGCCTCGCGTCCGTGCTGGTCGCGGCGCAGGCCGGGGCGCGCGAAGTCATCGTGATCGATGGATCGCCCGCACGTCGCGCCGTGGCGCAGCGTCTGGGCGCGACCTCCACCATATCGCTTGATACCGACATGGCGGAACGGCGGCGGATGATTTACGATCTATGCGGTCCGCATGGTCCCAATGTCGTGGTCGAGGCCGCAGGCGTGTTGCAGGCATTTCCGGAAGGCGTGGATCTGACCGGCAATCACGGTCGCTACATCATATTGGGCCTGTGGGGCGCGATTGGCACCCAGCCGATCTCGCCGCGCGATATGACCACCAAGAATATTACCGTCTCCGGGGCAACATTCCCCAAGCCGAAGCATTATTACGAGGCGATGCACATGTCGGTGCGGTTGCAGGACAAGGTCCCGCTGGCCGAATTGGTGAGCCATCGCTTTGGCATCAATGCGGCTGGCGAGGCGCTTGCTGCGGTCAAATCCGGCGCTGCCATCAAGGCAGTGATCGATCCGACTATTCGTTGAGGAGCGGGAGCATATCATGACCGAAGCCGCAATTATGAACCAGCGCGTCAAGGCCGTCGTGCCTGACAATGTGCCTGCCGACCGCATCCGCGACATTGATATGTATGCGCTCGACGGGCTGCATGAGGGCTATCACGAAGCATGGAAAAAAGTGCAGCAGCCCGGCACCCCCGGCCTGATCTGGACGCCTTATACCGGTGGCCATTGGATCGCCACCAAGGGTGCGATGATCAAGGAAATCTATAGCGATCCCACCCGCTTTTCGAGCGAGGTGATTTTCCTGCCGAAAGAAGCGGGTGAGAAATATGCGATGGTCCCGACCCGCATGGACCCGCCGGAACATACGCCCTATCGCAAGGTGCTGGATAAGGGCCTGAATCCGTCCCAGATCCGCATGGTCGAAGACAAGGTGCGCGCGGTGGCGGCTGAACTGATCGATTCATTCGCCGATAAGGGCGAATGCGATTTTCCGCGCGATTATGCGAAGATTTTCCCTATCCGGGTGTTCATGGCCATGGCCGATCTGCCGATGAGCGATGTGCCGATGTTGAGCCGTTTTGCCGAGGATATGACCCGGCCATCTGGCAATACGCCGGAAGAAATGGCCGCCGTGCTGGATGCCGCGAACCAAGGCTTTTTCGCATATGTCGAACCGATCATTCAGCAGCGGCGCGGTGGTACGGGCAATGATATTATCACGCTGATGGTCAATAGCGATATCAACGGCGAACCGATGCCGCATGACAAGGCGGTGGGCCTGATTGCGTTGCTGCTATTGGGTGGCCTTGATACGGTCGTTAATTTCCTCAGCTTCTTCATGATCTATCTGGCGCGCCATCCGGAAAAGGTTGCGGAATTGAACAGCGATCCGTTGGTCTTGCTGCGCGGTGCCGAGGAAATGTTCCGCCGCTTCCCGGTGGTGTCGGAGGCCCGGATGGTTGCCAAGGATCTTGAATATGATGGTGTCTCGCTGAAACGCGGTGACATGATCCTGATCCCGACGGCGCTGGATGGGCTTGATCCGAACAGCAATGATGATCCGATGAACCTCGATTTCAGCCGCAAGCAGATTTCGCACAGCACCTTTGGTGGCGGTCCGCACCGTTGCGCCGGACTGCATCTGGCGCGGATGGAGGCGATTGTGACGATGCAGGAATGGTTGAAGCGCATCCCCGCATTCAGCCTGAAGCCGGGCGCCAATCCGGTCTATCAATCCGGTATCATCGCGGCGGTCGAAAATGTGCCGTTGATCTGGGCGACGAAATAATGGCTCAAGGGGCGGAGGGTGAAACCTCCGCCCTATTTCGTTCAGCGCACGCCGGTATGAAGGGGTGCTGCCGCAGCGATGTCAAGCGCATGGCGGATGGCGATCTTGCCCGCGCCAAGCCGGGCCGCATTGTTGAGATGGTGGCGCATCCCCGGCAGATAACGATGGGTCGGCGTCGCGTCCGAGGCCATGGCGATCAATTCCTTGATAATCGCCCGGACGGTCCCGCTTTTCCACGGGATCGCGCAATATTGGTGGAAGCCCTTGAATAGATCGGGTGAAAGCCGCAGCAGCGCATCCATGAACCCCGGATTTTCCTGCTCAAACGGCTGCCAATAGGGGTCGGTGCCGACATATTGATCCCACAAGGCCTGTTGGTCAGGGGTCAGCGGGCAGCGCGTCATTTCGCCGCTCGCTTCTGCCAAGTCCAGCAAACGCCGCGCCGTCAGCATCAGCGAATGGACGCCAAGGCCGGAGATCAACGCGATGGTTTCCTGCATCTGGGCAATGGATGCGCCCGCCTGATGTGCTGCCTTCATCGCATTATCGAGCGCGGCCATATCGAGCGAGGTAACGGCGGCCTTTACCCCCAGATCGATCAGCGCGATGCTGACCCCATCCAGCGGATCGCCATCGGGCAGATCGTGGATCAGGCGCTCGGCTTGCGCGCGGAGTTCGGCGATGTTGAGTTCCATATGTCCTCGAATGTGATGTGATCGATGACCGATGTAGGGAATTTACACCCCATCAGTCAACATTTGTGTTGACGAATATTTGAGCCGGAGTCATTGTAGGCCTAACGAACGAAAAGAGGTGAGGAGCATATGCCCGAATTAATCAATCGAGTCGCTCGACTGGAGGACCGTGCAAATCTGAACGATTTGGTGGCCCGTTATTTTCTGGCGGTGGATGGCGATGATGTGTCGGGCTTGAACGACATCTTCACCCATGACGCGACTTTCAGCGTCAGCGGTGCTTTATGTGGCGCGGACCGGGATCAGGTGATCGCCTTTCTGGTCGAACAGCGCGGCAACATGGGGTTGACCCTGCATACACCGAATTATGGGCTGTTCACGCTGACAGGCTTGGATAGCGCCGAAGGTCTGGTGGGTGCGCATCTTGAACTGGTGCTGGGCGGTGTCTCCTATTTCGGCGCGGTCCGTTATCAAGACAGCTATCGCCGGGTGAACCATGAATGGCGTATCGCCAAGCGCGATATGCGGACAATCCATGTGGCGCCTTGGGCCGAGGTGGCCGAGGCCTTTGCCTCCCCTCATCCGGTGCGGTGGCCGGGGGTTGCGCCTGCGCCCTCCGATTTTCCGCGCAAGGCATAAACCAACAATTTTCGCCCCTTTGTGCGCTGCACCTGTGGGGCCAGTTTTCCCCACATATTCACATCTATCGAAAGGACAATTTATGGCATCCGCCAACATGACCGACATCCAAAAGCTGGTTGAAATCCGTGCGATTGAAAGCATGATGTACGAATATTCCTATCATCTCGATATGAACCACCCGGATCAGCTCGCGGCTTTGTTCGTCGATGATTGCGAGGTCAGCTATGCCCCGAATTTCGGCGCGACCGGCATGGATGCCTATAAAAAGACGCTCGAAGGCATCGGCACGTTTTTCCGTGGCACTTCGCACCATAATTCGAATGTGGTCGTCGATTTCGTCAGCGAGAATGAAGCCAATGTCCGTTCGATCGTGCTGGCTGTGCATCGCTATACCAAGGAGCGTCCGGACGGCATTTTGTACGGCCAGTATTTCGATACGGTCGTGAAGCGCGATGGCCAGTGGAAGTTCAAGCGTCGCGAATTGCGCACGACCATGACCACCGATTATCACGTCCGTGCCGCCAATCCGATCGGTCGCGCTGAATGACCGGGGGCAGCGCACCGGAACAGGCAATCCTGATCGAGCACGCCCAGCACATCAGTTGGATCGTGTTTAATCGGCCTGACCATGCCAACGCCCTGTCCGGTGCGATGCTCGATCAGTTTTCGGCAGCGCTGGAGTTGCTGCAAAGCGAAGGGCGACCCGTCATCGGCATTCGCGCCAATGGCAAGGGCTTTTGTTCCGGCATGGACCTTGGCCAATATGGCGGCGCGAGCAAGATCGATCCGGTGGCGGACGCAGCGCGGTTGCAGCGCAACGTCGCGCGCTGGCTCGCGATCTGGGATCATCCCAAGCCGGTGATCGCGGCGGTTCATGGCTATTGCATGGGCGTGGCGGCGCAATTGTGCGTCTTTGCCGATATCACCATCGTCGCCGATAATGTGCGGATTGGCGAACCGGGTGTGCCGATTGGTGGGGGCTATATCGCCCCTGTCTGGGTGGCGCAGGTCGGTGCCAAGCGCGCCAAGGAATTCGCCTATGTCCCGGGCAACTGGATCGATGGGCCGACGTCGGTCGAATGGGGCTGGGCCAATCATTGCGTGCCTGCCGATCAATTGATCGCGGCGGCAGAGGCGCTGGCGGGCCGGATCGCCTTGACCCCGCCGGATGTATTGCGGGTCAAGAAACAGTCGATCAACCGCGCGGCAGAGGCGGCGGGTTTCAAACAGGCATTGAGCGGCATCGCCGAAATGGATGCGCTGCTGCACCTCGCGCCCTCCGTGCTGGCCATTCGCGACCAGATGGCGGCGCAGGGCCTGAAGTCCGTGCTTGATATCTATAAGGGGCAGTCCTCGACCGCCCTCATCAACCAATTCAAGGAGCAATGATCAACATGTCTGATATTCTGTTTTCCGTCGATAACCATGTCGCCAATGTGCGCTTGAACCGGCCACAGGGGTTGAACGCGATCACGTCCGAGATGGACGATGCGTTGTTGGATTGCTGGAACGAGATCAACAATAATTCCGACATTTGGGCGGTGATCCTGTCGGCGGAAGGGGAAAAGGGCTTCTGCATCGGCGCAGACGTCAGCGGCGGCGCAGAGCGCAAGAGCCGCATGGCGCTGGGCGGTGGCCTGACCGGTATCGGCGGCCCGCTCGTGACCTGCAAAAAGCCGATGGTGGCTGCGGTGCAGGGCTTCTGCGTTGGCGGCGGTTTTGAATTGGCGATGTGCGCGGACATCATTGTCGCTGCGGATAATGCGCAGTTCGGCTTGCCGGAAACCAAGGTCGGGATCATCGGCGAATGCGGTGTCGTCCATCGCGCCATTCGCCAATTGCCTTATCATATCGCGATGCAGTTGATCCTGACCGGGGAACGCATCAAGGCCGATGAAGCGCGCCATTATGGACTGGTCAATGAAGTTGTGCCTTATGCCGATCTGGCGGAAGCGGCGGCGCGTTGGGCGGGCAAGCTCAATGCCGCTTCGCCCTTGGCGGTGCAGGCGGCCAAGGCGGCGGTGCTCGGTCGGCTTGGCCATCCGCTGGAGGTCGCGCTGATGACCCGGTTCGAACAGATCGAGGAATATGCGGCGACCGAGGACAAGAAAGAAGGCGAGCGCGCCGGTGCCGAACGTCGCAAGCCGGTATGGACTGGTCGGTGAGCAGCCCCAAGCCCAAGATCGAAGCCACTGACTATCGTCAGGTGCTGGGCCATTATCCGACGGGCGTGTGTGTCATCACCGCCCGTCAGGACGATGGCACCCAGGCGGGCATGGCGGTGAGTTCTTTCACCTCCGTCTCGCTCGATCCGCCCTTGGTCGCGTTCTTCCCGGATAAAAATTCATCGAGCTGGCCGAAGATCGAGAAGGCCGGGCGTTTTTGCGTCAATATTCTCGCGGCGGATCAGGAATGGATTTGCCGACGCTTCGCCTCCAAGGCCGAGGACAAGTTCGAGGGCGTTCTCCATCATGTAACCGAACATCATGTGCCGGTGCTGGATGGTGTGATCGCGACCATCGAATGCGAAATCCAGTCGGTGATCGAGGCGGGCGATCATTATATCGTGCTTGGCCATGTGTTGGCGCTGAATGCGGATCGCGCGCGCCCGCCCTTGTTGTTTTTCCAAAGTGGATATGGTCAATTCCAGACCGGATCGCTTGGATAGGACATGAGATGGCGCTGACAATTTATCCATTAAACCCGGCATATGGGGCCGGCGTGTTTCGTCGTCGGCTCCGGCTGGTTGGGGATGATGCCAGTGTCACGGCGGTGTTGAATGACGATTTTCATTCGATGTGGTGTCGGATCGGCCATGACGGGACGACGGTGCGCAGCGTCGAGGCCGATACGATCCGGATACCCAAAACGACTTGCCCCGGCGCAGTGGTGCCGTTGCAGGAACTGGTCGGTACGGCGTTGAGCAGCGATAGGAAATCCTTTTATGGATCAGGGCGAGCGGGGCGTAATTGCACTCATTTGCTCGATCTTGCCCGGCTTGCGATCCAGCGTGCCGGACGTGGGCGATTTACTCAGATCTTCGACATTGTGCTGCCGGATGCCGTTGACAATAATACCGGGGTGCAGCTTTTTATCGATGGCGAGCTGGCGTATGACTGGACGCTGCATGAGGATGTGATTGTCGCACCTGCGGCATTTGCGGGTCGCCGCCTGTTTGCGGGCTTTGCCGAATGGGCGGGGCGCCAATTCGAGGGGGACGCGCTTGATGGCGCGCTAATGATCCAAAAGGCGTTTTTTGTGGCGCGTGGACGCCGTTATATTTTTGATCAACAAGGGGCCGCGACCAACTTGGAACCGGAAAGGGAGGGGCGTTGCTTTACTTTCTCCGAACCGCAATTTTCGGTGGCGCGTGATATGATCGGCTATGTTCGGGATTATTCCAAGGGCTTGGGCGAGGTGTTGCCACCGCATCTGCGCGCCACTATCTTCACATCTGCGAGCGAGAACATATCATGACGACATCGGCCCTATCCCCGATTGAAGAGATCATCGCAGACGCCCGCAACGGCAAGCCCTATATTCTGGTCGATGCCGATGACCGGGAAAATGAAGGCGATGTGATCATCCCGGCACAATTCACCACGCCCGATATCATCAATTTCATGGCCAAGCATGCGCGCGGCCTGATCTGTCTGGCGATCACCCAATCACGCGCGATCGCGCTCGATTTAAAGCCGATGACGACCAACAATCAATCGGGCCATGGCACGGCCTTTACGGTATCGATTGAGGCGCGTGAAGGCGTGACGACCGGCATTTCGGCCCATGATCGCGCCCGGACGATCCTCATCGCCAGCGACCCAGCGAAGGGCGCAAACGATATTGTCACACCCGGCCATGTATTCCCGTTGATTGCGCGCGATGGCGGGGTGCTGGTCCGCGCCGGACATACCGAGGCGGCGGTGGATATTTCGCGACTGGCGGGGCTCATCCCGGCGGGTGTGATTTGCGAGGTGATGAACCCTGATGGCAGCATGGCGCGACTGCCCGATCTGATCCCGTTCGCGAAGGAACATGGGATGAAAATCGGGGCGATTTCCGATTTGATTGCTTATCGTCGCCGGTCGGAAAAATTGGTCGAAAAAGTCGCGGATGCGCCGTTCGAATCCTATTTCGGCACTGATTATCATATCCATGTTTATCGCAGCAATTTGGACGGCGGCGAACATCTGGCGCTGTCCCGCCATGCGATCACGCCGGAGGTGGAAACCTTGGTCCGCGTCCATCAGGTTGATCTCACGGCGGATTTGCTGGGTTGGACAGCGGCGCATCGCGATTATGTGCCGCGTACCTTGCGCAAGCTTGCGGCTTATGAAGGGCCTGCGGTGGCGGTATTTGTGCAGGACCCCAATCCCCAATCCATCGCGGATCGGGTGAAGGGTGGTCGTCGTGATTATCATTTACGCCATGGCTATCGCGATTACGGGATCGGCGCCCAGATCTTGCAGGATCTGGGTGTGGGCCGGATGCGGTTGATGACAGCGAGCACGGCCAAGCTGACTGCGCTGGAGGGATTTGGCCTGATCGTGACGGGGCGTGAACCGTTGGATGATGAACAGGACTGAATTGCCTGACCTGAATTTTTCGGGATCGGTCCCACGCAAAATGCGGGCAAAAAATTGGGGAGGCACCTTGCGGTAACCTCCCCATATCGTTGGAACATTATATATCGTTGAAGCAGGGTTGGTTTGGGAACCAGAAATTGGACGCCATTGTGTTGGGAGTAACCGGGACGAACAGTCCTTGGTCAATCCCGCCCGGATGTGCCCGGCCGGGCTGGGTGTTCCTCCATTGCCGCGATTTGTCGTCAGCAACGGCTGATAGAAAATCAGTTCTGCGCCATTTTTTGCGAGACGTTGTTGAACGTGCCGGACAAATTATTGCCAAGGCTCTGCATCGCGCTGATCGCTGCCACTGAAATCAGGGCGCAGATCAGGCCATATTCAATTGCAGTGGCGCCCTTGTTGTTCTTCAAGAAATTGCGGATCATCTTCATAACATGCCCCTATAATGATATTAAAAACTAATATTTCTGCGAAAACTTATAATCGTTTATGCAATGATCATTAAATAATGGCGGATCAGTTACCGAAATGTTAATTTCAAATTTAATCTGAAGCCAGAATGAGGCGGATTTCATTTCAAATAGAATTGATTATTCAACCGATTTGACATTTGATAATGCCATATTGAAATAAATATACTGCGCGATGCGCCATGTTTCGGCCAGCTATTGCCGTTGATGCCGTGCATTGCTGATTGTCTTTGCAGATCGCCTATCAATGGTCCGGCGCCCGCAAGTTCAATTCGACGGGGCGTTGCGGTTCGACTATGACCCGTTGATGTTGGGTCGCTGCATTAGCCCAGCTTTGGGCCAGATGATAATGATGGATGGGGCATGAGCGGGGATCAGGCGACGCCGATGAAAGAAGAACGCGCGGACTTGTTCGCGTGGCTGGCGGTGGCGGCCGGGGCATTGGGCGCGTTGATGGCCTCGCTCGATATTGCGATCATCAATTCCGCATTGCCGGCTATTCAGGGCGAAATCGGTGCCAGTGGCAGCGACGGCACTTGGATCGGCACGTCGTTCCTGATCGCGGAGATTATTTCGATTATTTTGAGCGGCTGGCTGGAACGATTGCTGGGGCTGCGGCGCTTGTTGTTGATCGCATCCACCATGTTCACGGCCTTTTCCATGCTGTGCGGCGTGGCGAACAGTCTCGATATGATGATTTTGGGCCGGATCGGGCAGGGGCTGTTCGGCGGCGTGCTGATCCCCACCGCGATGGCGATTGTCTCGACGCGCCTACCGCCATCCCAGCGCGCCATCGGTTTTGCGTTGTTCAGCATCACGGTGATGTTGGGGCCGGTATTGGGGCCGCTCGTGGGTGGGCTGTTGGCCGAACATGTGAGCTGGCGCTACAGCTTCTTCATCAACCTGCCGGTCGGCATCGTGCTGGTGATCCTGATTCTGACCGGGCTTGCGCCGACAAAGGCGCGTTACGATCTGCTGCGTAGCGCCGATTGGGTGGGGATATTCGGACTGGCCATCGGCCTTGGCGCGTTGACCTTTGTGCTGGAAGATGGCCAGCGTGAACTATGGTTTGAATCGCCGCTTATTCGCCTGTTGAGCATTGTGGTCCTTGTCGGATTTTCGATGGTCGCTTATGGGCAATTGCGTGCGAAGACACCTGCGGTCGCCTTATATCTGTTGCGTCGCCCGCAGTTTTTGAACTCGACCTTATTGAGCGTGCTGGCGGGTATCGGCCTGTTCGGCACATTATATCTCACCCCGCAGTTTCTGGGCCTGATCGCGGGCTATAATTCGGCGGAGGTCGGTTATATCGTGCTGTTGAACGGGGTGCCGTTCCTGCTGCTATCGCCTTTCTTTCCGTTGTTGATGCGGACGATCGATATCCGGATATTGGTCACAAGCGGGGTGATTTGCCTCACTGCCAGTTCGTTTTTGGCCGCAGGGCTGACACCGAATGCTGCCGGGTCGTTTTTCATCCTGCCGCAATTGTTGATGAGCACCGGCATGTTTCTCACCATGGCGTTTCTCAGTCAGGTGGTGGTGACCTCGGTGGAAGATGAGATTGTCGATGACGCGTCAGCCATTTTTAATTGCGCGCGTAATCTGGGCGGTTCGGTCGGCTTGGCGCTGATTGCAACGATGATGGATCGGCGGCAGGCATTGCATCTGGCGCGCTTGTCGGAATCTATCACGCAAAGTTCCGCGCCAGGGCAGACGCTGTTGATGAGCGATGGCGGCGGGCAAGTGCCGATTGCGCTGATGTCACAGGCCTTTGCCCATCAGGCGGCGGTGATGGCCTTTAGCGATATTTATCTGATCTTGGGCGGGTTGATGGTGTTGGCGCTGCCGCTGGCGATGATGGTCAAGCCGATCAAGCACAATGGCCCGTTGGTGATGCATTAACGGCGGGACAGACGGCCCTTGCGGATCATTTGGGCAGCGCGTTCGGCGATCATCAGGGTCGGCGAACTGGTATTGCCAGAGGTGATGCGCGGCATGATCGATGCGTCTGCAATCCGCAAGCCTTCAATCCCGCGCACGCGCAAGGCCGGGTCGGTGACCGCCATGGGATCATCGGCGCGGCCCATCTGGCAGGTGCCGACCGGGTGGAAGATGGTGGTGCCGACCATGCCTGCTGCCTGGGCAAGCTGTTCATCCGTGGTGAAGTCCGCGCCCGGCAGATATTCCACCGGCTGAAAAGGGGCAAGCGCGGGCTGCGACACAATCCGCCGTGTCAGTCGCAGCGCCTTGGCTGCCTTGATCCGGTCGGCTTCATGGCTGAGATAGCAAGGCGCGATTTTCGGCGCGCTGTGCGGATCGGCGTCGCGGATAGTGACATGACCGCGCGATTGCGGGCGCAGGTCGCAGATGCTGGCGGTGAAGGCCGGGAATTTGTGCAAGGGTTCGCCAAATTTTTCCAGCGATAAGGGCTGGACATGATATTCGAGATCGGGCGTGGCGATGTCCGGATCGGACTTGGCGAACGCGCCCAATTGGCTGGGCGCCATGCTGAGCGGACCGCGCCGGAACAACGCATATTCAAGCCCCATCATGGCCTTGCCCCACAGACTGTGGACTTGGGTGTTGAGGGTCGAGACGCCTTGTAATTTGTAAATGCTGCGGAGCTGGAGATGGTCCTGCAAATTCTGGCCGACGCCGGGCAGGGCGTGCACGACTTCAACGCCCAAGGACCGTAACAGCGCTGGATCGCCAATCCCCGACCGTTGCAAGATGGCAGGTGAGCCGATGGCGCCCGCGCTCAAGATCGTTTCAAGCCGGGCCGTAGCGGTGCACGCGCGGCCACCTTGTTGGAACACGACGCCCGTGACCTTGCGCCCGTCCATTAATAGCCGGTCGGTCAGCGCCCCGGTCACGATCTTCAGATTGGGGCGGTGGCGAATGGGGTCGATGAAGCCGCGCACGCTTGACCAGCGGGTGCCGCGCTTTTGGTTGACATGGAACAGGCCGACGCCCTGATTGTCGCCCTGATTGAAATCGTCGGTGGGGTTGATGCCCGCCTGTGTCGCCGCCTCGGCAAAGCGGTCGAGTATGTCCCAGCGCAGCCGTTGCTGCTCCACCCGCCATTCGCCGCCCGTGCGGTGGTGGTCGTTCTCGCCGGCTTGGAAATCCTCCATGCCGAGGAACAGGGGGCGCACTGCGTCCCAGCGCCATTGATGATCGCCGGTCAATGCTGCCCATTGGTCATAATCCTGCGCCTGACCGCGCAGATACAACATGCCGTTGATGAGGGTGCAGCCGCCCAGCCCCTTGCCCCGCGCATAGTTGATCGAGCGACCGTTCAGGCCCGGCTCCGGCTCGGTCATGTAACACCAATCGGTGCGCGGATTGTTGATGCAATAGATGTAGCCAATCGGGATTTTGGTCCAGATCCAGCGTTCGTCATTGCCCGCCTCTAGCAACAAGACATGTACGTCCGGATCGGCAGATAGGCGGTTGGCCAGCACACAGCCCGCTGCACCGCCGCCGATGACGATATAGTCAAATGTTACAAAATCAGTCATTTGCGGGTCATTCTGTCGATCTTGTGCCAAGAAGCGAGTGCGGCAAAGGCGGGGTTGGTCGGGCGCTCTATCGGACGTGGTTTCGGGCGGCCCCGCCAGCGATATTGCGGTTGGGCCTCATTGCCGGTCGCGACAAAGCCAAGCGCGCGCATGATCCGGCCGAACGTCGCCGTCCCGATGCCAAGCGAGGTCGCAAGTGCCATGTTCGGCAGATAATCGCGCGACTGGCCACGCGCATCATGCACCGACCTTGCGATTTTTTCGACAAGATCGATCCGCAGCATCTGATCGCCAAAGCTGCGATAACCGGCCAGCGTTGCCGCTGCGCCAAGTGCGGGGCTGGGCTTATCCAACAGGCCAAGGCCCGCCATCGGCAACGGCGGCATCGGCAGGTTTTCACGGATATGATGGAGCGCTAGCCTGAGACTTGCCGCGCCCGGTTTCAACAGCATCGGGTGGAATATATCCAGTGCCCCGATCTCCAGCCCGATGCGGCGCAATTGATGGCGTTCCTGACGGTTCAAATGATCGAGCGCGGTTTCCACTTCATGGCGCGAGATAATCCCGCCATTGGCGACGATCTGGGCCAAGAGCGCGCGTAAATTCGGCGAGGTCGCCTCATTGCCCGCCAGATCGGATAGGCGGAGGAGCGGACGCAATTGTCCGGTGATGCGGTGGTGCAGCCAGCGTTCGAGCCGTTCCATCACCGCCTTGCGTGGGGCGGGGGGCAGGCTTGCAATCGCCGGGTCGGGCGCGAATTGCGGGTGCAGCAGATCCTTGCCGGGCTTGAACCCGATAATGTCCTGTCCGCGCCAATGGAGCGTGATCGACGTGCCCGCGACCATCGACAGGCTGAATTGATCGTCCGGCGCCTCCGCCAGCGCCTGCGCCCGGCGTTCCAATTCACGCGGGAGGTGATGTTCTGCCGCCGCCAGCAGCATCTTGCGGTCGCCGCGTCGGGCATCACCATCAACGGTAAAGCGAAAGCCATTGAGATGGCCGATCATCTCATCCTCGACCGTGACGGTGCCGTCTGATGCCACCTGCACATCGAGCAAGCGACGGTCGCGCCCGACCGAGCGCATCAGGACCATCGTCCGCCGGTCGACAAAACGTTCGGTCAATCGTTGGTGCAGCGCATCGGATAGGCGTTCTTCCAGCGCCATCGTCTGGATCGCCCATTGTCCGGGGAGCGCCAGCCAATCGGGGCGCTGGGCGATATAGGCCAATGTCCGCACCCCGGCGAGGCGCGATGCCAACCGGTCGACATCGCCGCCGACCTGATCCAGCCGCGCGAGTTCGCGGGCGAACCAATCCTCGGCAATCGGGCCATGCACGCGTTGCAGGAATAATTGCGCGACCAACTGGGCGTGATAGCTTGGGCCGACCTTGCGGAAATCGGGCAGGCCGCACAATTCCCACAATAAGGACACTGCGCGCGCACCCTTGGCCTTGTCGCGTATATCGTGATGGGCAGCGAGCTGACGCAACACCGCAAGGTCCACCGCCTCGGGTGCGGCGCGGAGCATCGGTTCATCCGGCACCTCTTCCAGCGAGGCGATGAGATTGTCGAGCGTGGAGAAATCCGGCTCGGCATTGCGCCACAATAGATGATCGAGCGGTGGGAAGCGGTGGTTTTCGACCCGGTCGATTTCCGCTTCGGTCAATTCCAGATGGTCGCCCATGCCCCCCAGCACGCCGAATGTGCCGTCGCGCTGATGGCGTCCGGCGCGGCCTGCGATCTGGGCGATTTCGCTGATCGCCAGCCGCCGTTGGCGCTTGCCGTCGAATTTCGACAGGCTGGCAAAGGCGATGTGCGATACGTCCATGTTGAGGCCCATGCCAATCGCATCGGTGGCGACGAGATAATCGACCTCGCCCGCCTGAAACATCGCGACTTGCGCGTTACGGGTGCGGGGCGACAATGCTCCCATGACCACCGCTGCGCCACCACGGGTCCGGCGCAGCATTTCCGCGACGGCATAGACCTGCTCCACCGAAAAGGCGACGATGGCCGACCGCGCGGGCAGGCGGCTGAGCTTCATCGGCCCGGCATGGGTCAGTTGCGAAAAACGCGGGCGGGAGATGATCTCGGCATGGGGGATGAGGGCGCGGATGATCGGCTTCAAACTGTCCGAGCCAAGGATCATCGTTTCTTCGCGACCACGGGCATATAGCAGCCGGTCGGTAAAGACATGGCCGCGTTCCGGGTCGGTGCCGATCTGCGCCTCATCCAACGCGACAAAAGCGACGTCGCGGCTGATCGGCATGGATTCCACCGTGCAGAGCAACCAGCGTGCGTTCGGCGGCATGATCTTTTCTTCGCCGGTGATTAGCCCGACATTGGCCGCGCCCTTGATCGCGACGACCCGATCATACACCTCACGCGCGAGCAGGCGCAGCGGAAAGCCGATCATCCCGCTTGAATGGGCGCACAGCCGCTCGATCGCAAGATGGGTCTTGCCGGTATTGGTTGGGCCGAGAACGGCGCGGACCACGTCCTGATCGGTGCGTTTCATGGGTGATGGATTATCCGCAGCCGCAGCCGCGCCAAGCTGCCATTTTATCAAGCTGATCGAGTTCTTCCCACGGGCTGACACCATGTTCATAGGGCGTACGAAAGCTGCTGTCATCGCCGCCGATCAACCAGTCTAGTTCGCGTCTGCTGGCCAATTGGCGTAGTTCGTCAAGCCATTCATCGAAACTGATTGTGGGCGGCGTGTCCATATCGCGATGTTAATCCGTGCTGCGTGTCGGAGCAAGCGCGAGCGATCAATCATCACGTGCTGGAGCCAATCGCATTTGAAGACTTGACGACCCCCTAGTTTATAAATATCTAAATTATAACATAACCAATCAAAGGGACTAATGAATGGCCGACCAGCCACTCGATCGCGCCACGGTTCAGGTGAACAAGGCGCGGCATGGTGTCCCGGCGATCAAGCCATTCTTCGACGAGGCAACCTCAACCATTGCCTATGTCGTCTATGATACCGCAAGCAGGCACGCTGCCATTATCGACAGCGTGTTGGACTTTGATCCCGCTTCGGGTCGCACCTCCTTCTCCTCGGCAAACAAGATTATCGCGTTTGCGGGGGAGAAGGAGCTTATTATCGACTGGCTGCTCGAAACCCATGTCCATGCGGACCATCTGTCTGCGGCCCCTTATCTCCAGCAGAAATTGGGCGGCAAGATCGCCATTGGCGCGCAAGTTGTCACGGTGCAGGAGACGTTCGGTAAATTGTTCAATGCCGGCCCTGACTTCAAAACGGACGGCAGCGATTTCGACCGGTTGTTTGCGGATGGCGATAAATTCAACATCGGCGATATGCAGGCGACGGTACTGCATGTGCCGGGCCATACCCCGGCGTGTATCGCGTATGTGATCGGGGATGCGGTGTTCGTTGGCGACACGTTGTTCATGCCGGATTATGGCACGGCAAGGTGTGATTTTCCGGGTGGCGATGCGCGTAGCCTCTATCGCTCGATCCGCCGTATCTTGTCGCTGCCGCCAGAAACGCGGCTGTTCATGTGCCATGATTACAAAGCGCCGGAACGCGATTATATTGCTTGGGAAACCACGGTCGATGCGCAGCGCAAGACGAACATCCATATCCATGACAATGTGACGGAGGATGCATTCGTCGCGATGCGCGAGGGGCGTGATGCGGGGTTGGGAATGCCCGTATTGATCCTGCCATCGGTGCAGGTGAATATGCGTGCAGGACATCTGCCGCCACCGGAAGACAATGATGTGCGCTACCTCAAAATCCCGTTGAACTTGCTATGATGGAGGCGCTTTTCCCTCACGCCGCGCCATTGCAGGGCCTGATCGGTGGCCTGTTGATCGGTCTGGCGGCGGCGATCATGCTGCTTGGCTTGGGACGGATTGCGGGGGTGAGCGGCATGACCGCGCGTGCGACGGGCATAGGGGGCGGTGCGACGCCCCGTCTGGTCGCGGCCAGCTTTGTGATCGGTCTGCCGTTGGGCGCAGGGATCGCGGCACAGTGGATCGGCCCGTTGCACATTGACTTTCCCGCTTGGCCGGCGCTGATATTGGGCGGGTTGTTGGTCGGCTTTGGCACGCGCATGGGTTCGGGCTGCACCAGCGGCCATGGCGTATGCGGTATTTCCCGGCTGTCGCGCCGGTCGATTGTTGCGACGATGTTATTCATGGCCAGCGGTTTTGCGACGGTGGCGGTCATGAGAGCGATAGGGTTGCTGGGCGTTTGAACTTCACTATCGAACAGGGAGAGCGAATATGAAGAACCTCGGCACATTGGATCGCGCGCTACGCGTGATCGCCGTATCTGCTATTGTTATCGCTTATGCGACCGGCAATCTGACCGGCACCGTCGGCGTGGTGTTGCTGTTGATTGCGATTGTGTTGCTGGCAACCGCAGCCATCGGTTTTTGTCCGGCCTATCGCCTGTTCGGGGCTTCGACCTGCGAGAAGAGTTGACTTATTGTGCAGCCGCTGATTTCTCTTATTGCCGGACTGATATTCGGGGCAGGTCTTGCGGTCGGCGGGATGATTGATCCTGCGCGGGTGCAGGCCTTCCTTGATCTTTTCGGCGATTGGGACCCGACTTTGGCATTCGTCATGGGGGGCGCAATCCTGCCCATGACGATTGCTTGGGTGATAAAGGCGCGGCTTGATCGTCCATTGGCGGGTGGCGTGTTTGATGTGCCGGATACGACCAAGCTTGATCGTAATCTGGCGATAGGCGCGCTGCTATTTGGCGCAGGCTGGGGCATTGGCGGACTTTGCCCCGGTCCTGCCATTGCCGATCTGGCGCTGGCGCCGGGACCGGCTTTGATATTCGTCGCGGCGATGCTTGTAGGCATGGGCGTGCATCGGCTCACACTCGGGCGTTGAGATGAGTCTATCCCGCTATTTCCCCATTTTTGATTGGGGTCGGGACTATAATAAAACGGCGCTCACCAATGATGTGGTGGCGGCCCTGATCGTGACGATCATGCTGATTCCGCAAAGCCTCGCTTATGCGATGTTGGCAGGCCTCCCGCCTGAAGTGGGCCTCTATGCCTCGATCCTGCCTTTGGTCGCTTATGCGATTTTCGGGACCAGTCGCGCATTAGCTGTCGGGCCGGTGGCGGTGGTGTCGTTGATGACCGCGACCGCAGCCGGAAATATCGCGGCACAGGGGTCGCCAGAATATATGACGGCGGCGATTGCGCTGGCGCTGATTTCCGGGCTGATGATGGTGGGAATGGGGCTGTTACGGCTCGGCTTCCTTGCCAACCTGCTCTCGCATCCGGTGGTGTCCGGTTTTATCACCGCGAGCGGATTGATCATCGCGACCAGCCAGATGAAATCGCTGCTCGGCATCAATGCGGGCGGGGATACGATGCCCGCGCTGCTGGGATCGCTCTACGCTCATATCGGCCAGACAAACCTGCCGACCCTCATCATCGGCGTGAGTGCGCTGATCTTTCTGTTCTGGGTCCGCAAAGGGCTGAAACCATTGTTGGTGCGGCTTGGCCTGCAATCGCGCGTGGCGGAGTTGCTGGCCAAGGCGGGGCCGATTGCGGCGGTGGCGGTGTCGATATTGGCGGTGGTCAGTCTTGATCTGGAGGCGGCCGGGGTCAAGACCGTCGGGCATATCCCGCAATCTCTGCCGCCTTTTGCCGTGCCGGGGTTCGATCCGGACTTATGGGCAAGGCTACTGGTGCCGGCATTGTTGCTGAGCGTGATCGGTTTTGTCGAATCCGTTTCGGTCGCCCGGACCTTGGCCGCGCGCAAGCGCCAGCGGATTGCGCCAGATCAGGAGTTGATCGGCCTTGGCATGTCCAATCTCGCATCCGCCGTGTCGGGTGGCTATCCCGTGACCGGCGGCTTTGCGCGATCCGTCGTGAACTTCGATGCAGGCGCCGATACGCCTGCCGCTGGCGCCTTTACCGCCATCGGCATAGCATTCGCGGCCCTGTTCCTGACGCCATGGCTTTCCCATTTGCCGGTGGCGACATTGGCCGCGACGATTGTGGTCGCGGTGTTGAGCCTGGTCGATCTCAAGACCCCGCGCATGGTCTGGCATTATGCCAAGGGCGATTTTGCCGCCATGGCCGCGACCGTGCTGGTGACCTTGCTGGCAGGGGTCGAAATCGGGGTGATCGCCGGGGTAGGGCTGAATCTTGCGCTCTATCTCTATCGCGCCTCGCGCCCCCATGCCGCCATTGTCGGGCGCGTGCCGGGGACTGAGCATTTCCGCAATGTGAAGCGGCATGAAGTCATGACCGCGCCACATCTCCTCAGCATCCGGATTGATGAGAGCCTGACCTATCTCAATGCCGGTTGGCTGGAAGAATTTGTGCTGGAATCCGTCGCGGCGAGACCGCAAATGCGTCACCTGATCTTGATGTGTTCGGCCGTGAACACGATTGACGCATCGGCGCTGGAAAGTCTGGAGGCGATCAATCACCGTCTGGCGGATAGCGGTGTACGGCTGCATTTATCCGAGGTGAAAGGCCCGGTGATGGATGCGCTCCAGCACGCACATTTGCTGCAAGACCTTACCGGACATGTCTATATGTCTCAAAATCAGGCATTTTCTGAATTGATCCTCGATGATGGCGAACATGAAGGGCCGTTGCGCCCGGAAAACGACCTTTGGCTTGCGCGCGGGCTGATCTGAATGTGCTGCGCCTAAAACGGGCCTCAAACGCCACCCGTCACAGTTTCCTGAATATTGCAGATCGTGATTAACCCGATGTTAGGGGTTCGACGTCATAGCTCTACCTAGTCCAATGTTGGATGCCGCTTATTTGGCGGTGTCCAATATGCGGGATAGGGAGAATGAAATGCGGTTTTCATTGGCGATCCAGCGCATTGACGGACATGTCGTCGGTCGCGCGCGCCATGTATTCGGCCCGCCACCCGCCAATGATAATCTTGCGGTGCTGGATGAGGCAGCGATCGACCGAAGCCGCATTTGCAGCGAATTATATGGCGATCATGCGATGGCGCATGCGCAATCATGTGCCAAGCGGGCATTTTTTCTGAATGATATGCGGCGTTATCGTTGGTGGCTGGATGTGATCCGGTCGCTGGATATGGCGATAGTGACGGCGTCACGTTAAGATTAGTCACGGCATTAAAGTTAGAGTGGTTTTAAGCGTAAAAAGAAGGACTTGACGCAACACCCCCTAAATTGTGGGGTGAGAATGAACTGGACTGACTTTGCACAGCTATTTCCGTATCAGCCCCAAGCTCAGAGGCGAGACAACACCGCTTGATGAGCGCGTGCGTTCGGCGTTGGTAGCCACATTGTTCGGTTCGCCCGCATCGCTGATTATCGGTGCGATCTGCGGTATGCTGACCGCCATTTATATCGCCGTCAATTCCGGCAGCATCGCCATTATCAAGGCCGCAACCATTTTGTCGATTGTCGCGATTATGCGCGTGTGGACGACGTTGATCTTCTCGCGGCAGATCCGCAATGGCTGGGGATCGAAATTCACCCATTGGGAACGCCTGTATGAAATCGGGGCGTGGACCTATTCCTTCACCCTTGGCGTATTGTGCGGGACGACGGTGCTATATACGCAGGATGCCACGCTGCACACATTGGCCGCCGCCAATGCCATTGGCTATGCGGGCGGCATTTCCAGCCGCAATGCGGGACGTCCGATCATCGCGATCGGTCAGTTTCTGCTGGTGACGATCCCGCTGACTGTATCCTTGATGATGATCGGTTCGGTGACCTATCTCATTTTGGCGGTGACGGTGATTATGTTCATCATCGCGATGATCGGCATCACCCAGCAGACCTATGAAGTGGTGCGCCGCTCCTTTTCAATGGCGCAGGAAAAGAGCGACCTTGCCGACCGCATGGAAGTGATCGCGCTGACGGATGATCTGACCGGCTTTACCAATCGCTATGGCCTGAATGCGCATATCGAAAGCGTGTTCAGCCAACGCGGCGACCGGCCCGTGGCGCTGCTGTGGATGGATATCGATCGCTTCAAGGAAGTGAATGACAGCCTTGGTCATCCGGTCGGCGATCAGCTGCTGATCCGTATTTCCGACAAGATCCGGGCCGTATTGGGCGATAAAGGCGCGGCAGCGCGTTTTGGCGGCGATGAATTTATCGTGATCTGCCCCGATATGGACATTGAAGAAGCCGAAATCCTGTCCAATCGCCTGTTGGAAGTGGTGCGCCTGCCGACCCATATCGATGGCCATGTCATCAATGTCAGCGGTTCTATCGGTATCGCGGTTGCGCCTTATCATGGGATCGAGCCGGACATTATCATGCGCAATGCCGATATCGCGCTTTATGGCAGCAAGGCCGCAGGGCGTAATCAGTCGAGCCTGTTCGATGCATCGATGAACCGCGCCTTGATCCGTCGCAAGGAACTGGAAGTCGAGCTGCGGGCGGCGATTGAAACGGATGAGCTTGAACTGCATTATCAGCCGATCGTCGAGGTCGCGACCCGCAAGATTGTCGCGTTCGAAGCGTTGATCCGCTGGAACCACCCGACACGCGGACCATTGCGTCCGTCTGAATTCATCGCCATTGCCGAGGAAACCGGGCTGATTATCACGCTGGGCAATTGGGTAGTGGGCGAGGCCTGTCGCGTTGCCAGCACCTGGCCGGAAGATATCAGCGTCGCCGTCAATATTTCACCGGTGCAGATGCAGGCCGCAGGGGCGTCGCTGGGCGTGTTGACCGCATTGCGTGCATCGTCGCTCGCCGCTCATCGTCTTGAACTTGAAATTACCGAGACCGCATTGCTGGAAAGCAATGTGCAGGTGCGTGACTTTGTCGCGGCGATTGATGCGGTTGGTATCAAGATGGCGCTGGATGATTTCGGCACCGGCTATTCGTCTCTGTCCTATCTCCACCAATATAATTTCAGCAAGATCAAGGTCGATAGCTCATTTGTCAGCGGTGCGCTGGCGGGTAAAAAATCGGATGCTATCATCAAGGCTGTCGCTGAACTGGCGACGACACTCGATATGAATATCGTCGCTGAAGGCATTGAAACCGAAGAACAAGCCGCATCGGTGTTGGGCGTGGGTTGCGGGCAGGGGCAGGGTTATCTGTATGGCGCGGCGATGCCCGCCGAACAGGTGTTGGCATTGCTGGCAGAACAAGGCCGGTTGGATAAAGCGGCCTGAGGTGGGGGCGTTCTCTCCCCAAATCGTCAATAGATCAGGCCGCGTTGGCGGTGTTGCGTTCGCCATCCATCCTGCGGGATTGTGCGCCCGCAAGGCGGAGCATCAGCCGCAGATCTTGTTCACGCAGACACAGTGCGGAATCCGCCCAGATCTCGACGATTTTTTCCAGTTCGATGAGCGGGACCGGGTTCACAACACGCATCGCGCGCAATGCTCCGGACTGGCCCACATGGCGACGGCTATTCTTGCGAATGAATTCACGCGTGGCGTTCTTGCCGTCGCCGGGGTCTGCCAGCACGTTGATCAGGCCCCATTCGTGGAGTTTTTCTGCCGAATACGTGTCGCCGCTCATGATCATTTCTTCGGCATGGACGCGACCGATCCGGCGGACGAGCAGGCTATGCGCCCCCATGCCGGGGAACAGGCCGAATGCCGCCTCCGGCAGGCCGAAAGATGCGCCGCGTTCCGCGATGATGATGTCGAATGATAGCAAGGCCTCCAGCCCGCCGCCCAGCGCATCGCCCTCGGCAAGGCCAATAGTGATGATCGGCAGATCGAGCGCGTTGATATTGCGGTGGAGAATGCGGACGCACGCCCAGCCATAATCGAGCAGGGCCTGTCGGTTCCCGTTACGGATCAGCGAGACGAAAAGTTCAAGATCGCCGCCATAGCAAAACACACCCGGCACGCGCGAACCGAGCACAAGATAACGCAGGTCCGCTTTATCGGGGCCAAAGCTTGATCCGATGGCGGCCTGCCATGTTTTGAAATCGCCAAGCAGTTGCGGCGTAAAACTTGGCCGCCCCGACGGGTTCATAAAGGTCCAGAGCGTCGCCTCTTCTTCGTCATACATGACGTCGAGTTCGTTGAGTGCAAATAATTCAGGACTGATCGCGAGACGTTTTTTTGCGGCGACCAGTGAAGATTGCTTCAAGGTCGCCATCGGGTCGGGTGTAAACTCATCACCACCACGATATTTGTTCACGAACTGCGACCTTTCAATGGCTGTGCTGAATCATTGACATAAACTTAACCATTCCTCAACGAATCTTTGCACTTATCGCGATTTTTCTCCGCGCGATGATGTGATTTTCCGCCAATTTGGTGGTTATTTTTGGCAGTTTTTCGTTGTTTTCATGGTTAATAATAAATTAGGTAATTATTCGAATTTGTGGCCAAAATCACGCATCTCAACAGTGATTTCTCGTTTTTTATTAGGCTAGCTATCCGAAAAACCAAAAGGCGCGGTCGTGCGGCGATAGTCATCGGGGAGGATCTGGCGACCAATCGGCGGCTCGGCGCGTGCGGTGCAATTGGAGCGATAGCAAAGCTTGCAGGTAGCCCCGATCGGCGTCGCATTTTCCGGGCTGAGATCCGGGCGGTTCTGGGTGTAGATCAGGCGACCTGCATGTTCGGCGGAACAGCCCAACGCCACCGCGCGTTCGACCCGTGGCACGCCGAATGCGCCGCCGCCTGCCGTCACGGTGCGGGCGATGGAGAAAAAGCGCTGTCCATCCGGTAATTCCAGCCATTGGGTGACGATCTGATGGGGGGTGCGGAACACCTGATGCACCGACCATAAGGGGCAGCCACCGCCATGACGGGCAAAGGGAAAGCCTGCGCCGTCCAGTCGCTTGGACACATTGCCCGCCGGATCGACGCGAATAAAGAAGAATGGCACGCGTTCTTCTCCCGGCTTTTGCAAGGTGGTGAGCCGGTGCGCCGTTTGTTCAAAGCTGGTGCCGAATTGGCGGGCGAGGGATTCCACGTCATATTTGCGGGCCTCGACCGCCTTGGCAAAGGCGGAATAGGGCATCAACAATGCGGCTGCTGCATAGTTCGCCAATGCCCGTCGGGTCAGGCGTTCGCCCGTTTCGCTGCCGAAGTTCCCTTCCTGCAACAGCCCGTCCAGCTCTTTGCGCATTTCGAGATAGGCCGTCTGGAGCGCGAGCTGGAACATTTGGCTCGCATTATCGAGCCCGTCATCCAGCAATAATTCTTCGCGGTGGCGATCAAGGCGGCGGATCGAGCCGAACATCACATCGCTGGGCAGGCGGCGTACGCGCAGGCCGTGACGCTTTTTCAAATGGCCGATCAGCCCGCCATTGTCGGTGACAATCTGGGCCAGTCGTTCCGCCGCATCGTCAAGCAGTGGAAAGCTGTTGCGCCGCGCCGCCAGAAAGCGCCGGGACTCTGCTGCGGGGTCATGTCCTTCATTAAGGCTGGTTGGGCCGCTTGCATCGCGGTCGGCGAGCGCCAACTGTTCCTCGCGATACGCGGTGTATAGCCGCAACAATGCCTCGGTAATGCCCGGATAATTGGTGGCGACATCGGTCGCTTCCATCGGGGGGATATCGATGTCCGCGAAAATCGGGTCTTTGAGTGTCGTCTGGAGCTTTGAACTGAACTCCACGCCGCCATCGCCTGCCAGCTCCCCCAGATCAAGCCGATAGGTCCGCGCAAGGCGGAGCAGCATTTCAGCGGTCAAGGGTCGCTGATTGCGTTCCAGCAGGGCGATATAGGAAGGCGAGATATCGAGATCGGTCGCCATGTCCGACTGTGTCAGGCCAAGATCGCGACGCAAGCGGCGCAGGCGAGGGCCAAGATAGACGCTGCGTTCGCGCGGCATGGGACGACATTCTCCGGTTGATGAGTCTCATCCTTACAACACGACAGAATATTTTTGTAAAGTGTTACATGTGAACTTCTTCGCACGTGCACAATGATCGAATCGCTGGCTATAGCGGAACGGTAATTCACGCTTATCCAGATCTCGTTACCTTCAGGGAGACATCATATGTCGTACAAGCAGCATACCGATCAGGTGAACCAGCTCATCCAGAGCTACAAAGGCACGTGGAATGGCATCAACGCCGAATCCGTCGCCCGTATGCGGTTGCAGAACCGTTTCCAGACCGGCCTCGATATCGCGCGTTACACCGCGAAGATCATGCGCGAAGACATGGCCGCTTATGATGCCGATGCCGCCAATTACACCCAGTCGCTCGGTTGCTGGCACGGCTTCATCGGTCAGCAGAAGCTGATCTCGATCAAGAAGCATTTCGGTTCGACCAAGGGTCGCTACCTCTATCTGTCTGGCTGGATGGTTGCTGCGTTGCGGTCGGAATTCGGTCCGCTGCCGGATCAGTCGATGCATGAAAAGACCTCGGTTTCGGCCCTGATCGAGGAACTCTACACCTTCTTGCGTCAGGCAGATGCCCGCGAACTCGGCATGATCTTCCGCGATCTCGATGCTGCGCGCGCTGCTGGCGATAAGGCCAAGGAGCAGGCACTGCTCGACACGATCAACAACTACCAGACACATGTCGTGCCGATCATCGCCGATATCGACGCTGGTTTCGGTAACGCCGAAGCAACCTATCTGCTCGCCAAGCAGATGATCGAAGCGGGCGCATGCTGCATCCAGATCGAAAATCAGGTGTCGGATGAAAAGCAGTGCGGTCACCAGGATGGCAAGGTCACCGTGCCGCATGAAGATTTCCTCGCGAAGATCCGCGCTGTGCGTTATGCGTTCCTCGAACTCGGCATCGAAGATGGCGTGATCGTCGCCCGCACGGACTCGCTGGGCGCTGGCCTCACCAAGCAGATCGCCGTCAGCAACGCACCGGGCGACCTTGGCGACAAGTATAACAGCTTCCTCGATTGCGAAGAAATCGATCCCGCGACCGCCCGCAACGGCGATGTCATCATCAACCGCAATGGCAAGCTGCTGCGTCCGAAGCGTCTGCCGTCGAACCTGTTCCAGTTCCGCGAAGGCACTGGCGCGGATCGTTGCGTGCTCGATTGCGTTACTGCGCTTGAAAATGGTGCCGATCTGCTGTGGATCGAAACCGAAAAGCCGCACATCGAACAGATCGCCTCAATGGTCGACAAGATCCGCGACGTGTTCCCGAACGCCAAGCTTGTCTATAACAACTCGCCGTCGTTCAACTGGACGCTGAACTTCCGTCAGCAGGTCTATGATGCCTATGCCGCTGCCGGCAAGGATGTTTCGGCCTATGACCGGACCAAGCTGATGTCGGTTGATTATGACACCACCGAACTGGCGATCGAAGCCGATGAACGCATCCGCACCTTCCAGCGCGATGCCGCCAAGCGTGCCGGTATCTTCCATCACCTGATCACGCTGCCGACCTATCACACCGCCGCTTTGTCGACCGACAATCTGGCGAAGGAATATTTCGGCGATGCAGGCATGCTCGGCTATGTTCTTGGCGTGCAGCGTCAGGAAATCCGTCAGGGCATCGCTTGCGTGAAGCACCAGAACATGTCGGGTTCAGACATCGGCGATGACCATAAGGAATATTTCGCTGGTGAAGCCGCACTCAAGGCCGGTGGCGCACACAACACGATGAACCAGTTCTGATTTCATCGACGAATGCCCTCTCAATATGAGAGGGAAATAAATGGCCCGGCGCGCAGCAGCGTCGGGCCATTTTCGTTATGGGGCATGGATATTCCGAGAAAAATAAAACCTGATTGAATGTATTTATCATCATAATGAAAGCGGTTGATAAAGATTTAATGTTTATTGGTTATTAAACTAGCTCATTGCCCTCTCGTTAAATCGGGCATTTAAGGGGCCTTTGCGATGAAGCTGAAAAAAGATAGCACGCGCGACAACCGTGGATCGAAAACGGCGGCATTTGCGCATTGCCATTTTTTCAAGCGCGGGATGCGTGCCTTGGTGCGTGACAAGCGCGGCTCTTCATCGGCTGAATATGCTATATTGCTGGCGCTTCTGGGTGGCAGCGCCGCAATGGCGATGGTTTCGGTCGGCAACTCGATTTCTGCGGCGATAACGGGATCTGCGGAGCTCGTCGCCAACGGGCGGGACATTGCCAGTGCGGGCATATCGAGCAGTGCGAGCGGCAGCTCCTCCAGCGCGGCAACTGGCGCCAGTTCAACAGGCGGGGACAATTCCAACGCCTCTAGCGGTAACTCCAACGCCTCCAGCGGTAACTCCAACGCCTCTAGCGGCGGCTCCAATGCCTCCAGCGGCAATTCCAACGCCTCAAGTGGCAATTCCAACGCCTCCAGCGGTAGCGCAAATGGTTCTAAAGGCGGTTCCAACGCATCAGGCGGTCGGTAAAACCTAGCCATTCCCTCTCACACGATCGAGCAGGTCGTCCGTGACGGTCATGGTAAAGATCGGTTCCGCATCTACCGGTGTTTCCGCGATTGCATCCAAAAAGGCCGCGCGCGTAGCGGGATCGTCATAGACCATTTTCTGGTCAAATGCGGTGCGCCAGGTCTGTTCATCGGGCCATTCCGCATAGCCGACAAAGCGGCCATCGGCATCAAGATGCAGACGAGAACCAAAGCTGCCATATTTATCCCGAATCAACTCGGTCCCGCGTCGCCATGCTTTGCGAAATTGCGCTTCTTTGCCGGGATGGACCCGCCACCAATATACCGCGACGAACATGATGTTTTCGCTTTCGTTGGTAAGCCCGCGCATCATGCGCGGTAGTTTTAGAATATCCCGCTTTTCGGTGAATGTCATGGCGCGCACGCTGAGGTGTAATACGTATAGCGCCCCTCTGCGATTTTCACCGACATATTCCCTTGTCAGATGATGTGCGCTGATGCCGTGTTGATGGTTTGCCGGGAGATGTAAAATGAATCAATCGCGTATCAAGGCGCGTTGCGGTGCCGTCATTTTATCGGCCTGCCTGTTGCTGGAGGTTGCCACTGTCGCGGCCCAGCCAGCGTCGCCGCCGCCCGGTCACGATGCTCATGGCCATGCATCGCCACCATCACCACCACCACCGCCGCAAGCGCACACCCCAACGCCGCCGTCGCCCGCGCATGCGATCCCGACGCCGCTGAATGAACATAGCCGCTATGGCCAGCCGCCGCGACATTGGACCAATGGTGAAAAAGCATGGGTGCGACATGTCACCAAATGCCAGCGGCGCTATCGCAGCTATAATTGGCGCACCGATTTTTATTATATGCACCCGGGCAAAGGACGGCGCTGCCGTCTCTAAAGGGCCTGCTATATCGGTCTCGCCATATATTGATCTGCCCCCTTCTGAGTGGT
>DITW01000062.1:0-45111 GCA_002422945.1 Sphingomonadales bacterium UBA6174
ACCACTCAGAAGGGGGCAGATCAAAGTTATCGTTGACCCATTTCCAAACACCCGCGGTGCGCTCATTGGCGTGACCTATATAGGAATTTTTCTGCCCTCGCTCTCTGTGGCAGTTCGCCGCTTGCATGACACCAATCATTCGGGTTGGTGGTACTGGATTGCCCTTGTGCCGATTATTGGAGGACTGGTATTATTTGTATTCATGTGTATGCGCGGCACCGACGGTCTGAACGATTACGGATTGGATCCGCTTGCCCTAGCAGAGGCCGATAACTCCCAACGAACCCGAACGTAAAATAAGCTGCAGGACAATGAAGCAGGCTTTAACCCTACTGACAACATTGTCTCAAATGACACTAGAAAAGACGCCAGTCCAGATAACAACTTCTTCCCTGGCGGTGAAATTTGGACGCCTAAAAATCATCATGAATAACCTGGAATTCAGTGAAAACCCCATTTCAGCACACGTCGCCGCACTAGGCTGCCGGATAAAGCGCATATCATAAATGCAATTTTAACACCTCCACGCGCCTTAATAATGCATTGCATAAATGGATATTATACAGTGAAAAAACTGAAAATATATTTCATGGTTTGCCTTATAAGTGCAACATCGACTGCCTGCTCCAACAAGAGTGATGCCAGCAGCTCTTCATACACTTCAGGGTATAGTCACGAGGAAGAAGAGTCTGCAAATGAGCCCTTTGATGAAGATGTGGCGCGAGAAAAGGCGGAAGAGGATCTCGCCGATGAGCCTTATGATGGCAGCTATGGGTGCACTGAAGACTGTGCAGGTCACGAGGAAGGTTGGCGTTGGCGAGCAGGGCATGGCTACCTGCCCTCTAGCGACAGTCAATCTTTTGATGAGGGTGCTCAAGCATTCGAAGATAGTGTTGATGACCGAGTTGAAGAAATGCGACAGCGACAAGAGGAATGATATAATAGCCAATAATGGTAATGGTAGCCGTCGCCGTCGCCGGCCTGCAATGCAGTAACACTCAATGTTGTATCAATGGACAATTGCGACTGATGCAAAGAAATTCAGATCACTCATGCGAGGTGCGCCATTCCTTGAGTGACTCCACAATCTCCGCTGTGGTCATATCTCTCGCCGTACGGTTCTGGTCCAACTGCTGGCCCATGATGACCATCGCCTTCTGGTCAACCGGTCGGCCATACCCTCGATTTAGGATCTCGGTTGCCGCTGAGATCCTCGCCGCTGCAGGTGCGTCAGCATCGCGCATGATCGACGCCAGCACCTGCACGGCTTCGTCAGCATGCTCTCGGGCAAGGTCGCGGACGGCCATGATAATACGGGGCCGGCCGGTGGGGTTGCCTGAGTTGCCTTTGATGAAGCGCCCACTGTGGTCACGCTGCCCTTCCATAAACACCTCCTGCTAATCGGACTAATCTGGTCTTATTATACCCTAGGCGCCAAGCTTTGGCAGCCGGCATTTTGGACGGACAGGACAGTGTATTACATACACTGTTGTCCTGTCCTGTCCGGAGGTATGATTGTGTCCGAAATCCTATCCTGAACATGTCCGAAGAATTCAAAAAAATCATTATTTTTCCCAGACAAATCCGTCCCAAATTCCCACGATTTCCGCGGATTCGAGCTTCTTTAGCGCGCGCTGCAGGCGTTTGCGGGTAGTGTCCTGATTTTTGTCCGACATGTCAGAACCACCTGCAGAAGACGAAAAATAGTTGTCCGAAAGGGTGCGCAGGCACACAACCTTGGTGATCATCCGCCGATTGATGCGATTGTCTGGTATCGTGTCCGGGACAGATACCCCACACAGCGCTAGCGACTTCTGCAATTCACGAAGTACGCCGAACTGAATATCGGTTAATTTGGTGCGACCTATCTTCACGGGACCAATGTCTCCGGACTCCGGGGACACAGGCTCCACCACGCATGAAGTCACCGGCTCGCCATCGTCGTCGAGGCCCAATTCAACCTGATGCAGACGGAACGCGAAGCGGCCACCATCCTCCCCATCCTTCTGCTTAACGACCGTCGCAATTTTTGGATCACCTGCCTCAACAAGAATGACAGTATCGACGCCCGCCTTCAGGCTACTATGCCCTCGCGGGTCTCGGCTCTCGCTGTCCTTTGGCCGGTGATGCACTATCAGGACGCAGCAATCGAGGGAGGATGAGATGCGTTCGCAGTTGGCAATATATGTCGCCATATCGTCTGTATTCTCTCTTCCGGCGCCGAATGTTTTCGATAGCGTATCAACCACAATGAGCGCTGGCTTCTGGCCTCGGCGCCGAGCAGCCTCTTCAATCGTAGCGATGAGGCGATCCGCATCTGCATCCGGGTCCTGTAGGTTGATCGGGGTAGGGATAATGGCCAGCGGCATATCGCTGACCTTGTGGTGCGCCTTGAACGCAGCGAGACGATTACGTAAGCCAGCAGCGCCCTCCGCGGCCACATAAACGACAAGGCCCTGTTCGACCTTGAGGCCTTGCCAAGGCCAACCCAATGCAATGTGGCCAGATATATCCAAGACTATAAAGCTCTTACCGGCAGCTGAGTGACCGAACACGATAGCTAAACCTGTCGTGGCCAAAAGATCTTTCACAAGCCAACGGCGGGATAAAACCGGGCTGATTTGATCTGCCCATTCGAGTGGGAGGAGACTCGCTGATGAGGGGGGCGCACTTGCTGCAACGAACGATTGTTGTAGCAGGCCCTGCACGTGCTTAAGCGTGAGACCACCCTGAAGCTCATCGGCTAAATCCCAGCCCTCGGGAATGTTGGGCAACTCTACCAATACGCCTGATACGCCAAGCGAACGCAAATGGTCCCGTATGTCTGAGGCAGCCTTGATCCCTGCCTCATCATTGTCCGGCCATATCACACACGGGTGTCCGACTAATGATGACCAGTCACTGTGATGCCACGCATTCGCGCCGCCCTGCCATGTAACTACGACCCAGCCATCCCTTACATAACCAGCGGCAGCATCAAGGGTCTTCTCACCCTCGACGATCAACACCGGGGCCATAGGCGATGCCGACAACAGATCACTGTTATACAACGGGCGACCATTGCCGAACCCCGATGTGATCGTTTCGCTGCCGTTCCAGATAATCGGGCGGATCTCTTTACGCTTCCCTTCAGGATTCCACCGCGCCACCGCACCATATGCCGTGCCATCAGCCATCCGATAGACCCAGAGATTGTCTGGCTCACCCTTCCGGTTCAGCGACACAGGTATCATAATCGGCTCAGGCATGGGTACGCAGGGCGCACTTGGGGCAAGGTGCTGTGAAGCATCGCCCACCTCAGTAAGATTGATTTTCCTCATTGTAGATCAGCCTTGTATGGCCGAGTGACACTGGCTATGTTGCAGGCTGTTGACACGTTGCATACACCTCCCGCGCCACTCGGCGTTGGGAGGTTTTATTTTGCGGAGTTTGGGTACAGGGTCTTCTCGGCCTTGAGGATTTCCCAAAGCAGGCGAATCATTTCGACGCGGCCCTTACCCTCATTACCGAGCTCGGCCTCAAAGGCGCGTACTGCCATTTTCTTGACCGCCGGTATATCCAGTGCTGCTGCTGGCTCATGGATTAAAGCTGGGTTGTCACGAATGGCCCTATACGCGTTCAGAAAATCATGTCGGGACATCTTATTCTGAATAAATATGTCGTCGCCGTGATTAGGGGCGTAGCCGGCAGCTTTGACCGCGAGGGCCTTGTCTCCCGTATTTACCAAAACAGTGATCAGGATCTGCTCGGGCAGTGGCAGGGCATGGAAGCAATGCATTACGCTTCTCCCTGATCTGATGTGGACTTTCGCAGGCAGCGGGCTAGCCAAGCATCGAGATCCACCTCACGGTAGCGGACTGCCTTGTCGCCAATCTTCAGAAAGTTGGGACCGCCCCCTGTAACGCGGTAGCGCTCCAAAGTAACAGCGGCGAGGCGAAGGTATCCAGCCGCCTCTTTTGTTGTCATTATCATGTTTTTCTCCATCCTTGTTTGGACGAAGACTGAATATTTTAAAGCCTCATGCCTGTCGGACCATTAGGCTCATAAAGGTCCAGAATGCATTTTAGGCCTCCTCCTTTTCCTTTATAAATTCCTGATAGGCCTTATTGACATACCGTCTTGCGGTGGATTCTGCGGGGACGCAATCCTCGCCCCACTCACATACGCACCAATTTTTCATCTCGTCTTCTAATTTGGCCTGCGGCCATTCCACATGGTACCCACCCTCGTACCAAAGCTTTTTTTTGGCCTCCTTGATAAAGTCCGGCCACTTGTATTTTAGCTTCCTGCCGGCAGTGGAAGATTTGATGCCCAGTTCCCGCTTCAAATCCGCGAGGGAAAATTTCACCCCTGTAGCTGTTAGCGTTTCAACTGCGCCAAGATGCTCGTCTATGCCAATAATGCGCCTACGAAATTGGAAGGCTCCCATATCCCAGCTGGCCATTATAATCCCTTCATGACCTTGGCTCACAGCTTGCATGATACTGCGGAGTGAACTGGCGCGACAGGTCGGCTCATTCACTGCCTTGGATTGGGCAATTGGCCAGCCGTCACTGTCCTTTGCATCAACGTCATCCCAGTCGATGACCTCCTTCTTAATTTCGGCGGCATCAATTTTAAGGCGATCTTCGTTAACCAGCCAAGCCAAGAACTTCGATGCCTCGCTCGCCTCGTTAGTTCCGGCGCATTTTTTCATAGCCATCGAAAGTGCGCTCGATGCATCTATCCAATCACTCATGCCCGCACCTCCAGCTTCACAACATTATCCCCGGGCTGTGTTCCTTGGACCAGTTCCCCTAAGCGCCGCGCCCAGGCATTAAGCGCCGCCCGCTTCTCGTCCTTCCAATCATGTCGCTGATATATGCCCGCAACACCGCTCTTAGCGCCACTGACATGGTTCAGCACAGCCTCTGTAACTTCGAATCTGACCCCCAACTTTTGCAATCCGGTCGCCAAGGTACGTCGCAGATCATGCACCCGCCATGCAGGGAATGGCTCGCCGTCCTTAAGGACTTTGGATATGGCTGAGTCCAGTTCCGCTTTGGCCTTAGAATAGGACTTGATGGCGGTCTTCCCATAAGTCGTCAGCACTGGGCCAGACTTGGGCCAGCTATTGGCATCTACTCCCTCCATCACAGCATTAACCTGCACCGCCATAGCCAGCCGGTCCAGCTCCTCAAGTACAACCGGGGCTAGCGGTACGATCTGCACCACACCGTTTTTGGTGCGGTTCGCAGGGATAGTCCAAGTAGATGATGTGCGATCTAGTTCGGCCCATGCCATTCCAGCAACTTCCTCGCGACGCTGCCCAGTCAAGATTAGCAGCTTGAAATATGCGCCATAGGGATCGCGCAAGTCATCAGCCGCTTTCCATACCGTCACCAATTCACCCTCTTCAAGCACCCGATTGCGGGCTTCTGGAGCGCTTGGCTTGGCCATCAAGCGCACAGGGTTGTCTGAAATCTCGCCGCGCTCCATAGCCCAGCGAAACAGCACAGACGAATACGCATAGACTGCTAGGCGGCTGGCGCGATGTTTGATCGGGATTGCATCAATTATACATTGCAGATCACCACGTGTGATGTGCGGGAGCGGCTTCCCCTTCAACGCAGGCTCCAGCCGCATTTTTACGATATGGCGGGCTTGATCTACCGTGCGAGGGCGACGCCCCTTCTCCGCTTCGTAATGCTCCAACCACCGCTCTGCCACCTTCTCGAATACCAGTTCGCCCTCCAGCTTGGCCTTGCCCTCAGCTTGGCGCTTGACCTCATCTTTGGCCTCCAGTGCGTCCAATTCGGCTTGGCGAGGGTCAATCCCCTGCTCAACCATCCCGGCCAGTTCCTTGGCGCGGGTGCGGGCCTGATCGGGCGTGAGGTTGCCGTGTTTACCGATCGTGTATTTGCGGGGCGCTGTCTTGTCAGCCATGCCTGGGCGGGCGAGGCGATACTGATAGATATAGACCCGGCCACCGGCGGGCGTCACTTTCAGACCAAAGCCTTTGACGGTTTCCTTCCCGCCATCATCCCAAATGACATATTCCGCTTGAGCGGCCTTAGCCGCGTCAACTGTGCGCTTTGTAATTGGGGCCTTGGCCATTGTGTCCGCCTGATACCTAGAGAGCCTATAGGCATCAGATAGGCATCAGATGGAATCATATCAAGGACAATTTGCGATTGCCCCAGATTGCATAACATACATAAATACGTTATTTTTAGGAATTACCCCACGCTAATCTGTCCATAATTCTCTAATTCCTAATCTGGGGGCCACTGGTTCGAATCCAGTCGGGTGCACCATTATTCGTATAAAATTACTACGAATTACTGGGGTCAGGCCTGCGGGTCGAGCGTGCCAAGATACGCCACCAAGGCAATGACTCCGATCCACAGGCTAGTTTCGATCATCAGGGACAGGCGCAAATGAGTGCGCGCGCCGGGGAGTGCGCGTTCCAATTTCGGCGTCAATAACCAACGATTGGCGCCAGCAAGGCCAAGCATCCCCGCGAATAGCAGCAGTTTCGCCGCCAACACCCATCCATAATTGGTGGTGAGCAATGCAGGCAATCCTGCAACGCCGACGATCATCACCACATTCACCAATCCAGTCAGCACCAGCAAGGTGACGATGATCCCCCCTGCCCGCGCAAAATCGGCAAGATCGACGGGGAGTCTTGTCATGTCACGCCCCCGCAGCGCCGCCAGCAAAAAGCTCGCCAACGCACCGAGCCATGCCGCCGCCGCCAGCATGTGCAACATATCGGCCAACAAATGCGGCTGCGCCCAAGGGGCTTCGCTTGCCGCCGCATGGCCATTCCACGCCAATGTCGCCATCGCCACCAAGGCAGGCAGCAGCAATAGCCAAGGCCGTGCAGGCAGGAGCAGTAACAGCAACAATGCGGCGATCCGGACCTTGATCGCCACCCCCAGATCGGTCTCATTCAATATCATCTGCACCGCAGACCAATCGGGCTGGGTGATGGAGGTGCCAGCCATCGCCGATGCGCTCGCCAGCAGGCCAAAGCCCGTAAAGCCAAGCGCCATCAGGGTCAGGATTGAAAATATCAGACGTGAAAAAGGTGCCGGATCGCGGACGATCAACGCGCGGTAAAGCGGCAGACCGGCTAGCAGGCCAAGGCTCAGATACAAACCAAGCCGCGCCGCGATCAGGCATCCATTTTCCATCGCTTATTTCACGTTGAAGTTGAATTTGCCCTGAATCCGGTGCGTATCCGCCGCCACCGCATGCCAGTTCAGTTCATAGCTGCCCGCTGGCAAGGCACGCGGCAGGCTGGCCGACAAGGTCTTGCCATCGCCCTTCACTGCGGTGGTGAAACCCTTGATCGGCATGGGTTCATGGCCGGTCATCCCCGGCATGCCGGTCATCACCAGTTCGAAACTGCTGAATTGCGGCACCAGCTTTTCAGAGAATTTCAGCGTGATCTCTTTGGGCTTGGACACTGTGCTATTGACGGCAGGCGTGGACGACACCAATTTGGGATGTGCCAAAACCGGGGCGGAAACAGCCAGAACTGCGAGGGCAGGCAAAGCGGACAGCAGGAAATGACGTCGCATAGGGTTATCCTTCTCAAATGCACTTGAAAGAAATAGGCTCTTGGAAGAAATACGCCGCGCGCACGCTGAACCCTCAACCTGTCCAACTCTTTCTCGCAGATTTTTTCGTCCAACAGCCCGTCCGATCATCTGGACAGGCCATCATGGCGATGAAAAGATGCGAGTGAAGCGGCTTCGTTATGCGTATAACGACATGAGGAGATAACAGCCCATGAATGAGCTAGACGAACAATTGCGCGGCCTGAAGACCGTGGCGATCCACCCCCGGATCAACTGCATCGGCGATGGAGTGATCTATACCGCCGGTGTCCGGCGCGATGCCCGTATGGCACGGCAACAGATGTTGATGTCAGCCGCGCTCGCCTTAGTGATCGGCGTGGCGAGCAGCGTGTTGCCCGGCGAAAATGTCCGCGCCGCCGTGCCACACAGCGATATTTTCGGCACGACGACCTTGGCCCCCTCGCAATTATTGGGGCAATGAGATGCTGAAAGGCCGTCATTATGCGGGCATTGCCGCAGTCGCGTTTCTCGCGGCGTTGGCCGGGGTTGGCCTTGGCCGTCATTTCATGCCCCATCCCCATCCGCAGGTGAACGAGCTGCATCATTTGATGCATGAGGAACTCAACCTCGACCCCATGCAGGAACAACGCATTCACGCGCTGGAGCAGCATTATGACGCGCGGCGCGCGGCGCTCGAACATGAAATGCGGCAGGACAATGCCCTGCTCGCCGCCGCGATCCGCGCCGAACATGGCTACGGCCCCAAGGTCAGCGCGGCCATCGACCGCTCGCATCATGCGATGGGAGAGCTTCAGAAGGAAACATTGCGCCACGTCTTTGCCATGCGCAACGAACTGCGCCCGGATCAGGCCAAGAGGTTTGAAGACGCCATTGCATCAGCCCTGACCGCCCCCGAACGGTGACATCTCCCCCGCCAGCATTGTCGGATGGCGAACTCGCCCGCCGCGCCCTTGGCGGGGAGCAAGCGGCGTTCGCCAGCCTGATGGAGCAGCACCGCAATGGCGTCTACCGCCTCGTCCTTACCCAGACCGGCGATCCGGATGAGGCTGTCGACATCACGCAAGAGGCGTTTATCGCCGCTTTTGCCGCGCTCGATCGTTATGATGCCGAACGGCCTTTTAAAGTCTGGATTTCGCGCATTGCGATCAACAAATGCCGGGACTGGGCAAGACGACGCGCGGTGCGGCGCTTCTTCACCTTCGCCACGCCGATTGAAGAGGCGTATGAGATCGCCGACCTTGCCGCCACGCCGGAAGAACAGCTGAGCCAAAGTCGGGAACAGGAAAAATTGATCGCCGCCATCGCGCAATTGCCGCCAAAGTTGAAAGAGGTGCTGATATTGCGGACGATCGAAGAATTTTCGCAAAACGAGGTGGCGCAGACATTGGGCATCACCAGCAAAGCCGTTGAAATGCGGCTATATCGCGCTCGCAATATGTTGCTGGGATTGTTGAGGGATTAAGATCGCGCCTGCGTATATCCTCATGAACGGTCTGACACAGGGAAACTGAGCCGACATGAACAAGATGATATTAGATCGACGCGAATTGATCCGCGCCGCCGCTGGCCTTGCAGGCATGGCCAGTTTGGGCAGCATGTTTCCGGCATGGGCGCAGGCCACATCCAAGGGCATCGCGCCCACCATCGGCACCTTGTCCGGCGAGGATATTGCGCTGACCGTCGGCCATAGTGAATTCACCACGGGAGGGAAAAGCGGCCATGCCATTACCGTGAACGGCACCCTACCCGGCCCGTTGATCCGGCTGAAAGAGGGGCAGCGCGTGCGCCTGTCGGTCGCCAATACGCTGGCTGAAGACACGTCGATCCACTGGCATGGCCTGTTGGTGCCATTTCAATTCGATGGCGTGCCGGGGTTGAGCTTTCCGGGGATCAAGCCGGGCGAGACCTTTGTCTATGATTTCCCCATATTGCATGCGGGGACCTATTGGTATCACAGCCATTCCGGGATGCAGGAAGCCATGGGCCAATTCGGCCCGATCATCATCGATCCAGCGGGTGAAGATCCGGTCGTGTATGATCGCGAACATGTGTTGATGCTGTCGGATTGGAGCTTTACCCATCCGCATCAATTAATGACCCGGCTGAAACAATCGGGTGGCTATTTCAACGCGCAGAAACAGACGGTTGGCGGTCTGCTTGCGGGCAAGGATCAACCGCTGAAGGAGCGGATGGAATGGGCCGCGATGCGGATGGACCCGACCGATATTTCGGATGTGACCGGATCGGCCTATCGCTATCTCGTCAATGGCCATGGGCTGGAGGAAAACTGGACCGGGCTATTCAAGCCGGGTGAAAAAGTCCGGCTGCGGATCATCAACGCATCGGCGATGACCAATTTCAATTTCCGCATACCGGGCCTGTCGATGAAAATCGTGCAGGTGGACGGCCAGCATGTCGAGCCGGTGGAAGTCGATGAATTCCAGATCGCGGTCGCCGAAACCTATGATGTGATCGTCGAGCCGACCGAGGCGCAAGCCTTTGGCATCATTGGCGAGGCTATCGACCGTTCGGGTCTGGTCCGCGCGACATTAGCCCCGGCCAGCGGCATGGTCGGCGCCGTGCCGAAGCTGCGCGCGCGTCCGTTATTGGGCATGAAAGACATGGGCATGGACCATCAAATGCCCGCCGTGCTGGACCTGAGCCAGCCGGACACCAGTGCGGATCATGGGTCGATGAAGATGCGCGACCCTGCCAATGCGCCGGGCGTGAAAATGAGCCCGGCAGTCGCGACGATTTCCCCCATGCCCGCCGACCGCGTCGGCGACCGACCCACCGGGCTGGAAAATGTCGAACATCGCGTCTTGCGGTATAGCGATCTCAAGTCGCTCACCCCCCATCCCGATGCGCCCGCGCCCAGCCGCAGCATCGACCTCCATCTGACGGCCAATATGGAACGCTATATGTGGTCGCTGGATGGCGAACGGTTGAGCGAACGGACCGAGCCTCTGGCCTTCCGCCATATGGAGCGTGTGCGGATCAACCTGATCAACGACACGATGATGCCCCATCCGATCCATATTCACGGCCATTTCTTTGAACTGGTCAATGGACAGGACGCCGCGAAACAGCCGTTAAAGCACACCGTGAACGTGCTTCCCGGCGGCAAGATCGCCATCGACCTCACCGCGGATGCGCTCGGGGACTGGGCAATGCACTGCCATATGATGTTCCATATGGACATGGGCATGTTTCGCATCGTCAAAGTCCGCCATGAAGAAGGAGCGCCAGCATGAAGCTGTATCTGCTGACCAGCATGGCCGTGGCTGCCATCGCTCAAGCCGCCGTAACCTTGCCTGCACAGGCGCAAGAACAGGCGCATGACCATCAACATGATGCTGCCGCGCCTGAAGCGGCTGCACCTGTGGCGCAGACCATGAATCAGGACGCCCAACAAATGGACCATGGCCAGATGGATCATCCTTCAATGGATCATGGCTCCATGCATCACGGCCAAATGAAGCATGATGCCATGATCGGCAACATGCCCGCGCCCAAGGCACCAAATGATTGGGCTGCGGACGCCATCCACGGCCAGTCCGCCATGGCGGCTGCGCGCGCAGCCTTGTTTAAAAGCACCAGCGATACAATTTCGCATATGGTCTTGGCTGAACAGCTCGAATATCGGGCCAGCGATGCCGGTGATGCCGTCGCATGGATGGGGCGCGCCTGGTATGGCGGTGATATCGACCGCATCCTGATCCGTTCCGAAGGCGAAGCCAAAATCAACGGGCCGGTGGAAGCAGCGGAAATTCAGGCGCTGTGGAGCCATGCCATCGCCCCTTATGCCAATCTCGAAATCGGCGTTCGCTATGACATCCGTCCCCAGCCCAACCGCAGCTATGCCTCCATCGGCATTGATGCGATGCTGCCTTATTGGATCGAGACGGAAAGCGCATTCTTCCTGTCGGACAAGGGCGATGTGCTGGCCCGCGCCGAATTCTCGCATGACATGCGGCTCACCAATCATCTGATCCTGCAACCACGGGTCGAGTTCATCTTGTCCGCGCAGGATATACCCGAACAAGGGATCGGCATCGGCTTGAGCGATGCAGAATTTGGCCTGCGCCTGCGATATGCGCACACGCCTGCCTTTGCGCCCTATGTGGGCGTGAATTGGGAACGCAAATTCGGCGATACTGGGCGCTATGCACGGGCAGAGGGCGAAAGCCGTTCGAGCACCAATTTTGTCGCGGGCGTGCGCTTCTTGTTTTGAAGCCGGTTTTAATGACGGCATAGCCTGCCGCCCCGGCGAAAATTTCAGAACAAATCACGATAGATGCGCCGCCCAATGGATTTTTATGACCAACGGGCGGCGCTAAAATCCATGATGCGGTTGAAAGTCAGGATATAAGGGGCAAGCAAGCGATGGTCCGTGAACACCCACTGATAGCGATGATCATTGGCGGGCTTTGCAGCTTGGCGTCGGGACAGGCCTGGGCGATGGAGATGGCCAATCTGGAATCCGCGCCTGTGCACAAGGTCCATATGAACGAAACCCGCCCCAACAGTCTTGAAGGCGGGTTCGAGCTATTGGAAATGGCGATCAACAATAAAGAAGAACGCCTTATTTGGGAAAGCAGCCTGTCTTACGGCAATGACCGCAACCGGGCCGTGGTGAAATTCGACGGCGGCGGTGAAATTGGCCGCCGGATCGATGAGGTCGAAACGCAATTGCTCTACGCCCGCCAGATCAGCGATAGCGTGGCCTTGCTGGGCGGTGTGCGCCATGATTGGCGCGGCGCGCCCCATAATAATTATGCCGTGATCGGCACGGAAATCGCCTTTTCGGATATTCTCTCCTCGGAAAGCTTCGCCTTTCTCTCCGATCGCGGAGACCTGACCGGCGAAACCGAACTGTTTATCGAAGCGCCGCTCAACCCCCGTTTACTGGTCGACATCCGCGCGGGGCTCGGCTGGTCGGCGCAAGCCATATCCGATGAAGACACCGGCGCGGGGCTGAATGAAGCAGAACTGTCGCTGCGCCTGCGCTATACCGGCCATGACAGTTTCGTCCCTTATATCGGCGTCGCGCATGGCCGCTTGCTCGGCAAAACCGCCGACATCGCGCGCGCGGCGGGCGAGGATCGGCATGCGACCCATTTCGTCGCGGGACTGTCTTTCGGCTTTGGCAGCAATCAGGACTGACACCGCAGAAACGCATCTCACAAGCTGAGATGCGTCTCCACCAATGCGACATGCAGGCGAATGCCGGTCGCCATCACCTCGTCATTAAAATCATAACCCGGATTATGCAGCGACGGCCCACCTTCGCTTTTGGCCTGACCCAGCCAGAGATACGCACCGGGGCGCGCCTGTAGCATGAAGGCGAAATCCTCTGAGGTGAACGCCGGATCGGGCGCGCGCAACGCCGTGCCGACCGTTGCGGCAATCGCCAGCGCATCTTCTGCTGCCTGCGCGTCATTGATGGTCGCGGGATAATAACGGTCATAATCGATCTGCGCCGTCAGACCATGCGCCATCGCGATACCCGCTACGATCTGGCGGATCGCCGCCTCGATCACATCTTGCACCACCGGGTTGAACGTGCGGACGGTGCCGCTGACCTTCACCTCGGCCGGGATAACATTATGCGTGTCACCGCCGTGGATTTGCGTGACCGACAGAACCGCCGATTCCGTCGCCGGGATGCGCCGAGAGATGATGCTGTTCAGTTGCAGCACCAATTCGCTCGCCGCCAGAATGGCATCGGGCGATTTATGCGGCAGGGCCGCATGCGCGCCTTGGCCAATCAGCGTAATCGCGAACTTATCCGCCGCCCCCATGATCGGGCCAGCGCGGGTCGCGATCGTGCCTGCGGGCAAGTCCGGCCAATTATGCAGCGCAAACACACGGTCGCACGGGAAACGCTCGAACAACCCTTCCTTGACCATCACGCCCGCGCCGCCCATGCCCTCTTCGGCAGGCTGGAAAATGAAGTTCACACTGCCGTCGAAATCACGGGTCCGCGCCAGATATTGCGCCGCACCCAACAGCATCGCCACATGGCCATCATGGCCGCAACCATGAAATACGCCGGGGGTGCAGCTTGCATAAGACAGGTTGGTCAGTTCCTGCATCGGCAGGGCATCCATATCGGCGCGAAGTCCAATGGAACGATCCGACGTCCCGACTTTCAACACGCCGACGACGCCAGTCGTGCCGATCCCCTCATGCACCTCCAGCCCGATGTCGCGCAGCGCATCTGCGATGCGGGCGGCGGTGCGATGTTCCGCAAACCCCAATTCAGGGTGACGATGAATGTCGCGGCGGAATGCCACCAAGGGTTCAACCAGATCTGCGACATCCGCGTGATGCGTCATAAGATTATTCCAGCTCCGATATATCCCGGTCTGATGCCTCACGCTCGGCTGCCTTGGCGCTGAACAGATTCTGGATCGGGTAATGATGCTTGATGAACGGTGATTTGATCACAACATAGCTGAAATATTTTTCGATGCCATAATCGCCTTCGAGCATGCCCTCGATGATTTCCTGATAATGGCCGACACCGCGCGTCATGAATTTCAGGAGATAATCATAGCCGCCGCTCACCAAATGGCATTCGACGATTTCATCGAGCTTGCGGATCTTCGATTCAAACCGGGAAAAATCGCCGATGCGATGTTCGGTCAGCGTGACCTCGGTAAAGATCGTCAGGAACTCGCCCAGCTTATGCAGGTTCAAATAGGCCCCATAGCCGGTGATATAACCGGCCTTTTCCAGCCGCTTGGCCCGCGTCAGGCACGGACTGGGCGACAGGCCGACCGCATCCGCGAGTTCGACATTGGTGATCCGGCCAGACTGTTGCAGCTTGGCCAAAATCTTCAGATCGATACGATCCAGCTTAGGACCCGGCATCATCCGATCTTCTCCTCAAGCTTCAGGCGATTGCCGCGCGGATATCGGCAGACGACAACAGATCGTCCAACGTTTCGCGGATCCGCGCGAAAATCATGTCCATCTCGTTATCGTCGCAGCATAGCGCCGGCGCAAGCCCGATAATATTGTCGCCAAAAGCGCGGAAGATCACACCTTTGCGATAGCCCGTATCAAATAGCCGCGCCGGGACATTCAACGCCGGATCGAAACGCGCCTTTGTGGCCTTGTTCGCCACCAGTTCAATCGCGCCCAACAGCCCCTGCCCGCGCGTTTCGCCGACCAAAGGATGATCAGCCAGACTGGCAAGACCCGCCGCAAAACGGGCAGCGACCTTCTGGCCATTGGCGAGAATGCCGCCCTCGGTATAAAGTCGCAGCACTTCGAGCGCGACCGCCGCACTCACCGGATGGCCGGAATAGGTAACGCCATGTCCAATCGGTACCGATGGGTCCGCGCCATCGGCGATGCCCTGATAGACCGTATCGGACATCATCACCGCGCCCATCGGCGCATAGCCCGATGTCAGGCCCTTGGCCATGGTCATCAAATCAGGCGACACCCCGTCATGTTCGCAGGCGAACATCGGGCCAGTGCGGCCAAAACCGGTGATGACTTCATCCACCACCAGCAAAATATCCAATTCCGTGCAGGCCTGGCGCATCGCGGCCAGCCAACCCTTGGGCGGCACGATGACCCCGCCGGAGCCGACAATCGGCTCGCAGAAAAACGCCGCGACCTGATCCGGCCCGCCCAGTGCGGCGACCTTGTCCTTCAGGCTCTTGACCGAACGCGCGATCAGTTCCGCATCATCCACCGCGTCCGAACGATAGCCATAAGGCGGCGGAATATGATGCTGGACCGATGTCGGCATATCGAAGAAACGATGGAACACCGGCAGGCCGGTCAGGCCGGAACCTGTTGCGGTCGATCCATGATAACCGCGTTCCTGCGCGATGAAATGCTTCTTGCTCGGCTTACCGATCGCATTGAAATAATGCACGATATAGCGAATGGCCGAATCCACCGCATCTGAACCGCCAAGTGTGAAATACACATGATCCAGCCCCGGCGGGGTCAATTCCACCAGCCGCTCCGCCAGCCGCACCGCCGGTTCGGACCCGAAATGGAAATAGCCGGTCGCATAAGGCAATGCGCGCATCTGGGCGGCGGCGGCTTCGACCACACTTTCCTGTCCATAGCCGATATTGACGCACCACAGGCCCGCAAATGCATCGAGCAGTTCATGCCCGTCCGCATCGGTCAGCCACATGCCCTTGCCCGTGGACAGCAATTTGACGCCCAGCGCCTCATGCTCACGGAATGACGAGACCGGATGGATCAGATGATCGCGGTCGATATCAACAAGGGAACGGCTCTGTTTCGACATGATTGCTATACTCATCTATGTTGAGCATCGAACCTAAGCCTTAGCGGTCGAAGGTTTCGACTGACATATGAGAATTGCCGCACCCTGTTGCGCCTTTTTCAGTCAGGGCGCGGCATAAAATGCTGCACGCTCAGGAGAGCGCGTCCGCCACGGCCTTGCCGCACGACATTGTATTGCTTGCGCCCTTCAGATCGCCGGTGCGAAGCTTTGGTTCGGCCAGCACCGCTTCCACCGCCCGCATGATCGCATCGGCGGCGGCCTGTTCGCCCAGATGTTCGAGCATCATCGCCGCCGACCAGATCTGGCCGACCGGATTGGCAATGCCCTTGCCCGCGATATCCGGGGCGGAACCATGCACCGGTTCGAACAAGGACGGGAATTTACCTTCCGGGTTGATGCTGCCCGATGGCGCGACGCCAATCGTGCCGGTGCAGGCTGGCCCCAGATCGGACAATATGTCGCCAAACAGATTGGACGCGACCACGACATCGAAGCGATCCGGATTCATCACGAATTGGGCAGTCAGAATATCGATATGATATTTATCCCAGCGCACATCGGGATAGGATGTTGCCATCTCCTCCACCCGTTCATCCCAAAAGGGCATGGTGATGGCGATGCCGTTCGATTTGGTGGCCGAGGTCAGATGCCGTTCGGGGCGACGGTTCGCCAGTTCAAACGCATAGCGCAGCACACGGTCGACGCCATAACGCGTCATCACCGTTTCCTGAATGACGATTTCGCGGTCGGTGCCGGGGAACATATGCCCGCCGACCGAGCTATATTCACCCTCGGTATTTTCGCGCACGATCCACATATCGATGCTGCCCGGTTCGCGCCCGGCGAGCGGGCTAGGCACGCCCGGCATCAACCGCGCCGGGCGCAGATTGATATATTGATCATATTCGCGCCGGAATTGCAGCAACGACCCCCAAAGCGAAATATGGTCCGGGACTTTTTCTGGCCAACCGACCGCGCCAAAGAAAATCGCATCCGGATGGCCGATCTGCTCTTTCCAGTCATCGGGCATCATCTGGCCATGCTTGAGATAATAATCGCAATGGGCGAAGTCGTGCCATTTCTGATCAATCGTAAAGCCATAAAGCGAGGCCGCACGTTCCAATACGCGCATGCCTTCCGGCATCACCTCTTGGCCGATGCCATCGCCGGGAATGACGGAAATTCGATAATTTCTTGCGTTATCAGTCATATCATTCCCCTATTTCACAAATCGAGACCGGCGATGTGAAACGCCTTGATCTCCAGATATTCATCAATCCCCATGGTCCCGCCTTCGCGGCCAAGGCCGGATTGCTTGATCCCACCGAACGGGGCCATTTCCATCGCAATGGAGCCGGTGTTGAGCGCGACCATCCCCGCCTCCAGCCGCTCCGCCGTGCGGAAGGCGCGGCTCAGATTTTCGGTGTAGAAATAGCTCGCCAGCCCGAAATTGGTGGCGTTCGCCATCTCGATCCCTTCTTCGTCATGGCGAAAACGGAACAAGGGCGCGACCGGGCCGAAGGTTTCTTCCGATGCCACGCGCATCGCCTGTGTCGCGCCCGTCAGCACGACCGGCGTCGCAAAATTCTGATAGGCCATCGTATTTTCCGCCTGCGCCAGCACCGATGCGCCATGCGACAAGGCATCATCCAAATGGCTGCGGACCTTATCGACCGCCGCTGCATTGATCAGCGGACCGATAGTGCTGCCCGGCATATCGCCCGCCCCGACCTTCAGTTCGGATACCGCCTTGGCCAATTTCGCCGCGAACGCATCATAGACGCCCTCTTGCACCAAGATACGATTGGCGCACACACAGGTCTGACCCGCATTGCGGAATTTGCTGACCATCGCGCTTTGCACCGCTTGGTCGAGATTGGCATCATCGAACACGATCAACGGCGCATTGCCGCCGAGTTCGAGGCTCAGTTTCTTGATCGTCGGCGCGCATTGTTCCATCAACAACGCCCCGACGCGGGTGGACCCGGTGAAGGACAATTTGCGCACCACGGGACTGGAGGTCAGCTCCGCGCCGATCTCTTGCGGATGGCCGGTCACGATATTGATGACGCCCGCCGGAAAGCCCGCCCGCTCCGCCAATTTCACCAGCGCAAGCGCAGTATAAGGGGTCAGTTCCGAAGGCTTGATCACCACCGGACAGCCAGCCGCCAGCGCAGGCGCGCATTTTCGGGTGATCATCGCCGCCGGAAAATTCCACGGCGTAATCGCCACGGATACGCCAATCGGCTCTTTCATGATGAGGATGCGGCGGTTCGATTCCGGGGCCGGAATCATACTGCCCGATACGCGCTTGCCCTCTTCGGCGAACCATTTGATGAAGCTCGCGGCATAGCGGATTTCACCCTCGGCCTCGGCGGTCGGCTTGCCCTGCTCTGCCGTCATGATCCGGCCAAGGTCGATGATATTCTCCAGCACCAACGCATGCCAGCGTTCCAGCAGCGCCGCGCGTTCGCCCGCCGTCTTGGCCCGCCATGAAGGAAAGGCCGCATTGGCCGCCGCAATCGCATCCGCCGTTTCCGATGTGCCGCAATCGGGGATCGTGCCGATCACCGCGCCATTGGCGGGGTTGGTCACTTCGATCAACTTGCCGCTGCGCGCACCGATCCATTGGCCACCCACATAGGATTGGCCGATCAACAGACTTTTATCGTTAAGTGCAATTGTCATCACATCGCCTGACTTACCAAAGAGAAAATGCGCGCATCGCCATAAGGCGTAATCGGCTTACCACGAACCATATTGGTCACTTGACCGACACAGGGCAGGCCCAGTTCTTCAAGCCATGGCGACAGACCGCTTGCCTCTGTCACATCCAATCGGCAGAATTTGCCGACCTTGCGCCCCAGCCAATGCGCGATCAGTTCCTTGGCGGCATAGGAATCCGGCGCGATGGTCGGGCCTATCGAATAGCCCCGCCCGAAACGGCGCACGAGTGAAAAGCCGACCGGCTCATTATCGCGGGTCAGCACGACGCCCCGGCCCACCCGCTGCAATTCGCGAAACAAGGCGGCACGATCCATGCCCGTTGCCGCGCTGAACATCTGCGTCAACAACTCGCGATCGCGCACGCCCATCGGACGAACGCGCTGCGCGGGCAGCAATTCGGGCATTGGCACCGAAAAAGTCGATGATTGATGCTGAAACACCATGCCCGTGGCGACAAAGCCCTCGCTTTCATACAGGCGAATGCCCTCTGTAGTCGCATTGAGCATGACCGAACGGTCGCCAAGCATATCGAGCATCGCCCGCATCAACTGGCGGCCAATGCCCATGCCCTGACAATGATTGGATACAATCACCATGCCAAGCGTCGATGCGTGGTCACCAAAGTCCCAGCTCATGATCGTGCCGACGACCTGCCCTTGATAGACAGCGACCAAGCCCCGGCCATTTTGGAAGAGAAACTCCCAATCCTCGGGACGGTGCGGCCATTTCTGTTCACTGGACAAAGCATAGCCTGCGGCAAGATCCTCCCGCCGCATGTCGCGATACTCTACTTCCTGCTTGATCAGCGTTGCCATCATCATTGTTCCTTGGCAGTCTTGCACCTTGGCATTGCGATTGCAGCATAGACAAGCACAACTGGCATTGGCTGCTGGCTTCACGCGCGTTTCGAAACAAAATAGCGCATCACTTGGACCCGCATTCGTGCAAATGCCGACGCACATCCTGTATATTGATACCAACCCCTTACTTAAAAGCCCTTTGGGCCATTGAACAGGAATGCCGCCATGACCCATGGATTCGATCCGGAAATGATCCGTATTGCCGCCTCGTCGAACTTCATCGGTGGCAGACGAGTCATGGGCAATGCGGCCAAGCGTCCTGTGCTGCGCCCATCGGACGGCATTCAATATGCCACGCTCGATTGCGCCAGCACGGCGCAGGTCGAAGAGGCTGTCGCCGACAGTTACAACGCCTATCGCCACAGCGGCTGGGCCAAGGCCGATCCGCGTGATCGGATGCGGGTGATGCGGCGCTGGGCGGACCTGATCGATGCGGACATGGACAACCTCGCCCCGCTGGAGGCGCTGGGCTCGACCCGTAACATCACCGAAATCCGTGCATGGGATGTCAATTATTCGGCGGAATGCATCCGCTTCTTCGCCGAATTCATCGACAAGGTCGGCGGCGAAGTCGCGACCACCACCCCGAACAAGCTCGGTTTCACCATCACCGAACCTTATGGCGTCGTCGCCGCGATTGCGCCGTGGAATCTGCCGTTGGTCATGTCCGCATGGAAAATCGCGCCCGCGATTGCGGCTGGTAATTCCATCGTGCTGAAGCCCTCGGAACTCACGCCGTTCAGCATTATCCGGCTGGCCGAACTCGCGATTGAGGCGGGGCTGCCCAAGGGCGTGTTCAACATCGTGCAGGGCGAAGGCTATGCCGTTGGCGATCCGCTGGTACGCCATCCGTTGGTCGGCAAGGTCACCTTCACCGGATCGACCCGCACGGGTGCTGCAATCATGGCTGCCTGCGCCGAAACCGGGCCAAAGCCGGTGACGCTCGAACTGGGCGGGAAAAGCCCGCAGATCGTGTTCAACGACACCGCCGATCTGGATAAAACAGCGGCCATCGTCGCCAAGGCGATCACCCTCAATGCCGGGCAGGTCTGCGTCGCCGGATCACGCTTATTGGTAGAGGACAAGGTCGCGGATCAATTTATCGACCGGATCATTACCGCCTTCAAAGCGCACCGCCCCGGCCCGACATGGCAGGCAGACGCCACCATCGGCCCGATCATTTCCGAACCGCAGCTCGATCGCATCGACGGCATGGTCCAGCGCGCGCTTGCCTCTGGTGCCGAGGCGCTCACCGGCGGCAGCCGCGCGCCATCGCCGCAACAGGGCAGCTTTTACAGCCCGACCTTATTGTCCAATATCAGCAGCGACAGCGAATGCGTGCGTGACGAGATTTTCGGCCCGGTCCTGACCGTCCAGCGGTTCAGCGAAGAAGATGAGGCCTATGCCATGGCCAATGACAGCCGTTATGGCCTTGCGGCGGGCGTGCATACCGGCGACCTCGCCCGCGCATTGCGCGCGACCCGCGCGTTGGAGGCCGGGACGGTCTGGGTCAATCGTTATGGCCGCAGCAATGACATGATCTTACCGACCGGCGGTTTCAAGCAATCCGGCATCGGCAAGGATCTGGGGCGCGAGGCCTATATGGCTAATCTCAAATCCAAGGTCGCCCTGATCGAATTTTGATCAAGGCCGCGCCGTATCGCACCTTTCCACGCACCTTCCCTCATCACCCCCCGCCCCCTCTTATCGTCATTCCCGCACCTCCCTCGTCATTCCCGCGAAGGCGGGAATCCAGACAGAACGGACCGATGCGGGGTGTGCGACCTTCGATGCGATGGAGTTTCTGGATTCCCGCCTACGCGGGAATGACGAGGGAGGAGCAACATCAACTGCTGCGCCTAGGTTTCAGGCTTTTGCGAACCGCCGAATGTCATAACCCGCCAATGGAATATCGGTTTTCCCCGTGTCGATCAGTTCGGCCATGGTTTCGCCCACGCCCGGTCCGATCTGGAAGCCGGAACCGGAAAAACCGAACGCATAAAACAGCCCGCTTTCCTTGCCGCTTGGTCCCATCACCGGCAGGCTATCGGGCGTATAGCCTTCGATCCCGGTCCAGACCCGGATGATGTTGAGCTTGCCCAATGCCGGGGCAAGGCGACGGATCTGCTGTAATTGGCTGACCGTATTCTGCGGCAGGACATAGGCGCGATACAGGTCGGGATAGGACACCGCCCGCGTGCTGCCGCCCAAGATGATATTGCCGCGCGCGACCTGCCGGAAATAGACGGTTTCCTCTTCCACCGGCGTCATCACGCCCATCGCAGGCGCAATGGCATAAGGCACCGGCTCGGTCACCGACATGGTCGGGGCCAAGGTCGCAAATGGCACCGGCTCGCCCAATTGGGCCGCGATCTTGTCGCCCCATGCCCCGGCGGTGATCAGCAATATCGGCGCATGAAAAATGCGACCATCTTCCGTGCGCACTTCCCAATCCGTGCCGATTTTCTCGGCGCTCGCCATCTTGGTATTTTCATGGATTTCTGCCCCCAGCCGCTTGGCCGCGCGGGCAAAGGCGGGGCTGGCAAGGCGCGGATTGGCATGGCCATCCAATGGCGAATAGGAACCGGCCAACACCTCCGGGCCAAGGAAGGGAAAACGCGCGCGCAACGCGTTGCCCGTCAATATTTCGAGGTCCAGCCCCATCTGCCGCGCATCGGCGGCATATTGCTCCATCTTCTCGACATTTTCCGGACGGTCGCGATAACAGACGCGCATATGGCCGGACTGGAGATATTCCACATCCGAACCGAGCAATTCCTTGGCCTTGCGCCAAGTTTCAATCGCCCGATTGGCCAAGGGCAGTTGATCGATAGGCCGGCCCTGACGGCGGACATTACCGAAATTGGTGCCGCTCGCCTGACGCCCGACCAGATCGGTTTCCAGCAACGTCACCGACCGCCCGCGCTGGCGCAGGAAAAAGGCCGCAGAACAGCCCATCAGGCCGCCGCCGACGATAATGACATCGCTCCGGCTCATGCCTCATCCTCCGCAACGCCAACCGAGATCGGCTTAACCGGCGCCTGCCCGCGTAGCCGTCCAATCGCCTCAATCGGCAGATCACGCGCCGCCGCCAGCACTTCTGCCCCGGCCAGACCGCAATAACGGCCCTGACAACGCCCCATGCCAACCCGGTTGAATGCCTTGGCGCGGTTGGCTTCAGATGCATCGACCCGGCGCATCTCGCCCACTGTCACGCCCTCGCACCGGCACAGGACCACATCATCCGCCAGGTCCGCAATCTGTTCATGCGGCCAGGGAAAGGCTTCCGCCAAGCCTGTAGCAAAGCGGGCATAATTGGCGACCGCCTGCCGCAACGCCCAACGATCGGACGCGGCAACGCCCATGTCGGACAACAAGGTCATCGCCGCCAATTGGCCACTGGCTTCCGCCGAACGCGCCCCTAAAATCCGCGCGCCATCGCCCGCGAGATAAACGCCGTCCACCGAACTGCGGCCATCCGCATCGACCACCGGCAGCCATTGCCGTGTCACGGAATCAAACCTGAATGCGCACCGGGCGAGATCGGCCAATTGTGTTTCAGGTCGCAAATGATGCCCCATCGCGACCGCATCGCAGGCGATCTCATGGATCTTGCCCCCCGCCTCGAACTGGAGGCTGCTGACGCCCGTTTCGGGATCACCCAATATTTCGCGCGGCTTTACCCCAGTCATCAAGCGCACCCCGGATTTTTGCAACATACGGGTCAGCATGATGCCGTTCCACAATACGCCCGGTTCGGCCAAGAGCTTGGGCAGCGCCTTGATCCGCGCAAAAAATGGTGCGGTATCCAGCACGGCAACGACATTCGCCCCGGCCTTCACATATTGGCTCGCCACCAGATATAATAATGGTCCCGAACCCATAAACACCACGCGCCGACCAATCGACACGGCCTGCGATTTCAGCGCGACCTGCGATGCGCCAAGACTGAACACCCCGGCATATTGCCAGCCCTTGACCGGCATCACCCGATCCGTCGCCCCGGTGCAGAGCAACAGCGCATCATATTCAAGATCATCGACCCGGCCATTGGCATTGGTCCACACCCGGCCCTGCGAGATATTCCAGACCAATGTGTCGGGCCGATAATCAATCTTGTCCTTCAACCCGTCGAACGTCTCATGCAGTGAAAGCGCGCGATCTGCCTCGGTCCCGTACAGGCTGTCATAGCCACGGGTGAAGCCTTCCGGCTGGCGGCGATAAATCTGCCCGCCATCGCGCCGCCCCTCATCGATCACGACCGGACGCACGCCCGATGCGACCAACACTTCCGCCGCCCGCACACCCGCAGGGCCAGCGCCGACAATGATTACCCGTGGTTCGGCCATGTGACCTCCGGCTGGCTGGTGCTGATCTGCTGGCCATTTTCAACCGGGGTCGAACAGGCGCGCAACCGCCCGCCATCCGCAGTCCAGACCCAGCAATCCTGACATGCGCCCATCAGGCAGAACCCCGCCCGCTTTTCCGGGCCGAATTCCGCCGACCGCAGCGATGCCCCGCTTGATAGCATCGCCACCATCAACGTATCGCCCACCATCGCCTGTACCGGCTGGCCATCGACGATGATATTGACTGTGGGCCGGTCCGTTTCGGCCAATCGCGTGAAACGCCCGTTCATGCCGTTCGCGCCTTTCTTTCTTCCAACCATCCGGCGCGCAATTCCGGCACGGATGACAGCAATAATTCGGTATAGTCATGGTGGCGCAGCTGATCGAAATCGCTGCCCCGCACATGTTCCACCACCACGCCTTGATACAGCACCATGATGTCGTCACAAATCGCCCGGACAGTCGAAATATCATGGCTGATGAACATGATGCTCAGATTCAATTCGCGCCGCAATTCGGCCAGCAGATCAAGGATCGCCGCCCCCACCACGGTATCGAGTGCGGATGTCACCTCATCGCACAACACCAGTTCCGGCTCGGCCGCCAAGGCGCGGGCAAGGTTGATCCGCTGGATCTGTCCGCCCGATAATTCCGTGCAGCGCCGCGTCAGCACCGATGCGGGCAACTTCACCATGTCGATCAGCGCCAACAGCCGCTTTTGCGCCGCCTCGCCCTTCATCTGGTGATAAAAAGCGAGCGGTCTTGCCAGAATTTGCGCAACATCATGCGCGGGGTTAAGCGCCGTGCTCGCATTTTGAAACACGATCTGGACCCGGCGGAAATGCTCTTGCTCGCGCGCTGACAAGGCCGCAGGCAAGATATCGCCCGCTAGCCGGATCTCGCCCGATGTCGGCACGACCAGCCCGGCAATCACGCGGGCGAGCGTGGACTTGCCCGAACCGGATTCCCCGATCACGCCCAGCATCGCGCCGCGCTGCATCGTGAAATTGATGTCCTTCAGAATCGGGCGGTTGCCATAGCTGGCATTCACGCCCCGCACTTCCAGCAATGGCACAGGCTGGATCAGCGCATCGACCACCACCCGGTTTGACGGCTCCGCCGCCGCCATCAGCAGCTTGGTATAATCATCCTTGGGCGCATGCAGGATTTCCGCTGTCGTCCCCTGCTCCTTGATCTCGCCATGGTTGAGGACGACAATATGGTCTGCCATCTGCGCGACCACCGCCAGATCATGCGACACATAGACGGCGGTCGCCCCGCGATCCTTCACCACCTGTTTAAACGCGCGCAGCACCTCAACCTGTGTGGTGACATCAAGCGCGGTCGTCGGTTCATCGAGAATAACGAGATCGGGATCGGTAATGAACGCCATCGCGGCCATCAGTCGCTGCAACTGGCCACCCGATAATTGATGGGGATAACGCTGGCCGATGGTGTCGGGAAACGGCAGCGCGAGCGCGTGGAAAAGCTCAACCGCCTTGGCTTCGGCTTGGGCGCGATCCATGAGGCGATGGACCAATGCGGCCTCAACGACCTGATCCATGATATTGAGCGACGGATTGAACGCAGCAGCCGCGCTTTGGGCGATATAGGCGATGCGATTGCCGCGCAACGCGGGTAAATCCTTGAGATGCGCCTCACCCAAACGGACATCGCCGCCCGCGATATGGGTCCCGCGCCGGGCATAGCCCAACAATGACAGCGCAATCGTCGTCTTGCCCGAACCGGATTCCCCGATCAACGCCAGCACCTCACCCTTGTTCAGGCTGAAACTCGCGTCATGAACGATGGTCTTGCCGGTATCGGCCTTGACGCAGAGATGGTTGACCTCAAGATAAGCCATCATCTTTTCCCCCGCATCGCATCGATCAGCAGGTTAACCCCGATGGTCAGCGTCGCAATCGCAATCGCCGGGACAATGATCGCGGGCGCGCCTTCGGCTAGACCGGAGATATTCTCACGCACCAACGACCCGAAATCCGCCTCCGGCGGCTGAACGCCCAGACCGAGAAAGCTCAGGCCCGATAGCAGCAACACAATGAACACAAAGCGCAAACCGAAATCGGCCAGCATCGGATGGATCATGTTCGGCAGAATTTCCCGCAGGCCGATATGCCAGCGCCCTTCCCCTTGGGTCTTTGCCACCTGGACATAATCCATCTGCGCCAGATTGACGGCCAATGACCGCGCGATGCGATAGCTGCCCGGCACATAGGTAAAGGCGCAAATCACCAGCAGCAGCGGAATGGACGATCCAAAGGCCGCGACCAGCACCAGCGCCAGAATCTTCGACGGGATGGAAATCATCGTATCCATGAACCGCGACAATAATTCATCCAGCACCCTGCTACCCACGGCGGCGGTGAGCGCCAGACCAATACCGGTTATGCTCGCCAGCATCGCCGCCGCCGCCGCCAGCCCGACAGTATAGCGCGCGCCATAAAGCAGGCGGCTGAACACATCCCGGCCCAGATAATCTGTGCCCAAGGGGAAAGTGGACGATATGCCGCTGAACACATCCATATCGACAAATGCACCCACCGGATGCGGTGCCAGCAAAGGCCCGAACATCGCCGTCAGCAACCAGAAGATGACCGTGGCAAGACCGATCTTGCCGGATAAGGGAAGTGACCGGATCATTTGTTATGCAACCTTGGATTGGCAAGGATCGCGATAATGTCAGCCGCCAGCAGCAATAGCAGATAGGCCGCACAAAAGATCATCGCACAGGCCTGTAACAACGGCGTGTCACGGCTTGTCACCGCATTGACCATCAGGCTCGCCAGCCCCGGATAATTGAAGATCGTTTCCACGATAATCGCGCCCCCGAGCAAATAAGACAGGCTCAACGCCATCGCATTGATGATCGGGCCAATGGCATTGGGCAGTACATGCCGCCGCACAATCGCCACCCGCCCGACACCTTTTAGCATCGCCATTTCGACATAAGGCTGATTCAGCTGATCAATCACCGCCGCGCGGGTCATCCGCGACATCTGGGCAATCACGACCACGCTCAACGACAAAACCGGCAAGGTGTAGGATCGGAGGAACTCGCCCCATGGCTGATCGCTAGTGACCATCGTGATCGACGGCAACAGCCGTAATTTGACCGAGAAAATCAACACGCCAAGGGTCGCGACAAGGAATTCCGGCATTGCCACCATCGCCAAGGTCGATATGCTCAACATCCGGTCCAGCCGCCCACCCCGGTTCATCGCGGCGGAAATGCCGATCAACAAGGACAAAGGCACGGTAAATGCTGCCGTCAATGCCGCCAGCCGCAGCGTATTCGGCAGGCGCTCCGCGATCACCTCCGCCACAGGCATATTCGCCACCATCGATGTGCCGGGATCGCCGGAAACAATACCCCCGACCCAATCGCCGAACCGGACATAGGCCGGACGATCCAGCCCCAGATCATGGCGCAGCGCCGCGACCTGTTCTGGGGTCGCGCTTTGGCCCAGCATTTCCTGCGCCGCATCGCCCGGCAACAGATCGCTGATGATGAAGATCACCAGCGACACCAGCAACAATGTCAGCAGCGCCGACGCAATACGATTGAGGATCAGACGGTAGATCGACATCACCCCTCCCACCAGACATGTTCGGCAAAAGTATAGCCCATGAAACCACCAAGCGGGACCGGATACAGCCCCTTCAAGCGCTTGTCATACCCATCGATCAGGCTGATAAACACCGGGATGCCGACGCCGCAATGGTCGCGGACCAGCCCTTGCATTTCGCCATAAAGCTGCTTGCGCCGCGCGAAATCGGCCTCGCCGCGCGCCTCGACAAGCAATTTGTCGAACCGGGGGTTTTTCCAGCCGGATTCATTCCACGCCGCATCCGATTTGTAGAATACGCTGAACAACATATCGGCAGTGGGGCGCGGGTTGGTATTCCCGAACGTCAACGGATGCTTCATCCAATGGGTCGACCAATAGCCGTCGGCAGGCACGCGATTGACAGCGAGATTAAGCCCGACCCGACCGCCATATTCTTGCAGGATCGACGCCATATCGACCGACCCTTCGGCGGCGGGCGCGGCAAACATCGGCAGGCGCACCCCGGTCAGCCCCGCCTTGCGGAGATGATAACGCGCCTTATCGAGATCAAGCACGGTCTGCGGCAGATCATCCCGGCAAAAAGGATGAAATGGCGGGATCGGATGATCATTGGCAATCGTCGCATAATTGCGGAACAACGCGCGCTTGATCAACGGGCGGTCCAGCAAATTCTTCATCGCCATCACGAAATGGGGATTGCTTGTCGGCAGCATGTCCTGCCGCATGATCAGATTGGTGTAGAAACTCGATTGCGATTCCAACAGGCCGCGCCCACCGGCCAAGATGCGCTTGCTCGACCGGGCGTTGACCGCGTTGATCAAATGAACATCGCCCGAAAGCAGCGCATTCACCCGGCTCACTTCATCGGGGATGCCGATCAGTTCGATCTCGTCGAGATAGGGCTTGCCCGGCTTGTAATAATTTTCAAAGCGGCGGCCAATGGTGCGGATTCCCGGCTTGAAATCGACAATGCGATAGGGGCCGGTGCCATTGCCGGTGCGAAATGCCTTTTCGCCTGCGGGCACGATCAGGAAATGTGATTGAGACAGGATGATCGGCAAATCGACATTCGGGCCGCTCAGGGTGATTTCGACCTCATGCGTGCTCACCGCCCGCACCGCCAAAAACTGATCGGCGATTGACGCGACCTTGGAACCGGTCAGCGGGTCCTTGTGCCGTAGCAATGAATAGACCACATCCGCCGAGGTCAGGCTCTTCCCATTATGGAAAGTCACGCCTTTGCGTAAGTGGAACCGCCACACCATCTGATCGCGGCTCTCAAAGCTCTCAGCCAGGCCGGGACGCCCCTGCATCTGGCGATCAAGCTGGGTTAGCCCGCTATAGGCCATATAATGGCGCACATAATCGGTAGAGAGCGATCCCTTGGCCGGATCAAGCGTATCCGCCGTCGAGCTGGCAACACTCGCCACCCGGATGCGGCCGCCGCGACGGGGCTTGGATGCAGCCCCTGCGAAATCGGGCAGCAGCGTCGCCGCCAAGCCCATCCCCAAAAGTTCGCGACGCGAGAAAGGCATGGGACCGTCCATCAGTGAATAATATCCTGAAAGCGATAATAAAGCCCGACAAAAGGCAGGAACCACGGCTTGCCGAAATGACCCGGCACGCTGGGCCAATCAAGGTCGCGCCACGGATTGGCATCGGGATGACCATCCATCACTGCGGCCATTTTTTCGCCCATATGGACCGACATCTGCACGCCATGGCCGCTGTAGCCCATGGCGTAAAACAGCCCGTCATGCTCGCCCGCCCTTGGCAGACGGTCGGCAGTCAGATCGACATTACCGCCCCAGACATGATCGATCTTCACATCGGCCAAAGCCGGAAAAAGATCGGTCATCGTCTTTTGCAAGATATGACCGCCCTTCACATCGGACTTGTCATTCGACATCGCAAAACGCGCGCGTCCGCCGAAAATCAGGCGATGATCATCCGTCAGGCGGAAGTAATTGCCGATATTCTTGCTGGTGACATAATTGCGGCGATGCGGGAATAATTGCGCCAGCACGGGTGCAGGCAAAGGCGCGGTCGCCACCACAAAGCTGCCAACCGTCACAATCCGCCGCCGAAACCAGTTGAACGGCCCGGCAAAGGGCGCGCCGCCGGTCGCGATCAACACCTGCTTGGCCATCACCGCGCCGCGCGGGGTCGTCACCAACCACTGCCCATCGCTTTGACGCGCCACATCGCTGACCAGCGCCTGCTCGAAAATACGTGCGCCCTTGCGGGCCGCAGCCTCCGCCAGACCGATGCCGAGCCGACCGCTATGCAGTTGTGCGCTGGTCTTTTGCAGCAAGCCGCCGAAAAACTTATCGGACCCGATTTCATCGCCAATGCGTTCCGGCGAAATCAGGCTGACATTTGGGTCAACCTCCGCCACCAGCCGTTCATAGGCGCGGGCGAATTTTTCATAATGCGCAGGCTTCGCCGCCAGTTTCAGACGCCCACAGCGATTGAACGCGCAGTCGATGCCCTCTTCAAGGGTCAAGCGTTCGACACTGTCCACCGCATCGACATGGGCGCGATAATAAGCCATCGCCCGATCACGCCCCAAGGCATCCGACAAGGCGCCATAATCATGCGCCGTCCCCGCGTTGCACTGGCCGCCATTGCGCCCCGATGCTTCGCTGGCGACCTCGCCCGCCTCCAGCACGACGACGGATGCGCCGCGCTTGGCGAGCGCAATCGCCGCCGACATGCCGGTATAGCCGCCACCGATAATGGCGACATCGGCCTTGCCTTCAACCGGCCCCTCGGCCCCGCCTGTAAAGGACGGTGCCGAGGCCAGCCAGAATGACTGAAGATTTGGCCGATCCGACATGGGGATCAGAGACCCACCAACGCGGGCAGACAACCGATGTGTGGAATTTCGACATCGCGATAAAATGGGTTGGACGGTTCATGACCGCGACCCACGAACACGCGCGTGCCGATGCCGAGATCGGTCGCCGAATTCTGATCGTAACGGAAGCTCGACGAGACATGCATGATGTCCTTCGGGTCGCAACCAAGCTGATCGATCATATATTCGAACGCCTGCAAACGCGGCTTGTACGCCTGTGCGCTTTCGGCGGTGTAGACGGCATGAAAAGGCGCACCAAGCAGGGCGACATTGTCATGAATCTGGCAGTTCATCGCGTTGGACAGGATAACCAACGGGATTTCCTTTGCCGTCTTGGCAAGGCCAGCCGGGACATCTTCATGCGGCCCCCAGGTCGGCACGGCGTTGTAAATCGCTTCGCCTTGGGATTCGAGATATTCCAGCCCATATTTCTTGCAGGTCCGGGCCAGCGCATTGCCGATGACGTCGCGATAAGGCTTCCAATTGCCCAGCACCTCATCGAAGCGATAGGATGAGAAATCCTTGCAGAACGCATCCATCTGCGCGGGCGCCAAACGGTCGCCATAAAATTCACGCGCCATGTCCGACATGTGGAAACGGATCAGCGTGCCATAGCAATCAAAGGTAATGTATTTCGGTCGGAAAAAGCCCATTTTGATTCTTCCCGTCTATTGGAGCGGTGCAGGTTTGCCAGCTCTTGCGATCGATCTATTAGCGCATGGCGACCCCGGAACATGTGTCCGATTGCCAAGCAGGTCAGCGCAGATTTGTATCTTTTGTATGCGCCATTCGGCATGGAATTTTATGCGGCGTGTTTGGCCCCGTTTCAATAGCCCCGATCACGATTAACCAGCCCCTCCATCGGCACCCCATCGCGATGGCGACGGATATTGGCAATAATCGCCCGAGCGCCGCTATCTGCGCGGGTCATGCTGGCAATATGGGGGGTCATCATGATGCGCGGATGCGACCAGAACGGATGTTCGGCAGGTAGTGGCTCCGGTTCGAATACGTCCAGAACCGCCCCGGAAAGATGCCCATTATCCAACATATACAGCAGATCATGCTCCACCAGATGCCCGCCACGCCCGACATTGATGATCCCGGCCCCTTGCGGCAATTGCTCGAATGTCGCGCGACACAAAATCCCGCGCGTTTCTGTCGTCAGCGGCACAAGGCAAATCAGCACATCGACGCCGCTGAAAAACGGCTTCAACCCGGCTTCCCCATGAAAGGTCGTCACCCCCGGCACATCATGCGACGAACGGCTCCAGGCGGAAATCGGAAAGCCAAATGTCTGGAGCCGTTCAATCACCTTCATGCCCAATTGGCCCAGACCCATCACCCCAATCCGCCGATCCGCCGCCGCGACCAACGGGATCGCCTGCCAGTGGCGCGCGCGCTGCGCCTCGCGATAGTCGATCATATGACGGTGCAGCGCGAGCGTAGCGAAGGTCGCATATTCGACCATCCCCTCCGCAATGCCGGGTTCGATCATCCGCACAATCGACACATGGGGCGGGATGACCGATTGATCGAACTGATCGATCCCCGCACCAATCGAGAACAACACTTCCAATTGCGGCAGTTCGGCGAAAATTTCTGCTCCCGGCGCCCAAGCGGCCAGATATTTGACCGCCGCCGGGTCGATCTCTTCCGGCCACATTCTATAGGCGATGTCGGGGGCATCGCTGGCAAAAATATGGCGCCATTTTTCGCCGCGCACCGGATCTGATTTATAGAGAATGGTCATGATTTGGGCCTCCCCACCCGTTTGCGCTGCCACCACATCAACGGCCCCGTCATCGCGAGCGCCGCGAGCATGATCGCGACCAAAGTAAACAAGATCCGCCCCGTCTGGCCCGCGATCTCGCCGCTATGGATCGGCAATATTTTCATCCACAAAGCCGGATTATTTTCCGCCGCAACCACGTTGCTGACCGTCATCTCCGACAGATCGACCGTCACTTGATGCACCGATCTCGCCCCATGCGCAGGCGCGAAGAAATTGACGCGAATGCGCGTATCGGAGAGGCGCACATCGCGAATGAGTTGGCCGGGAAAGGCCGCTTGCGCACGCGCTAATGCCGCATCCAGACGCCCCAAGGGTGCGGGCGTCACTACTGGCGGCTTGGCCCCGGCTTCCAACACCTCCGGCCCCGCCAGCAACAGGCCGGTCACGCTGATCACCAACAGCGGCACCGCCACCAACACCGCAACGTTGCGATGCAATTGCCGTAACACCAGCCGGTTTGGCTGACTCCATTTGACCGCAAGGCTTTTCGCCCACCGCCCTTTTTTCGGCCAAAAATAGCCCAGGCCGGTGAACAACATCCACAATAACGCACAGCCATTAAGGAAAATCAGCGCAGTCCCCATCGGCCCCAGCAACATGCGATAATGGAGTTGCATCGCCGCCTCGATCGGAAATGTCGTCAACCCGCCGCGCCGCAACACCCGCCCATCGCCCGGATCGACCGTGGCATAACGCGCCCCACCATCACTATCCGCCAATTCCACCAGATACACGCCGTCGGGACGATCCGGCGCATAGACCCTGCGCACCAGCATATCGCTCATTTGTGCCCCATCGACGATCCAACTGAAGGGCACCGTCCCCGCCCTTGGCCCCGCCTTCAACGGTGACTGGCGCACCATGGCATGCGGATCGATGAGGCGCGCAAGTTCCGTCCGCCAGCTTAACACCGCGCCCGTCACGCCCTGAATCAGCAAGAAAAGGGCGATGATCAATCCCGCATATTGATGCCAGCGGAACATGGCGGCTTTGGACATGAAAACTGTCTCCGGACACGAAGGGCCAAGGATGCAGCACATTCACGCTGCGGGCCAATATAAATAAGGTCTGTTATAAAAAAGGCCGCCAGCGGAGATCCCCGCCAGCGGCCCATTTCACATATTTACAGATACTATCGCGATATCAGAACGATACCGTGCCACGCACCACCACCGTGCGCGGCGTGCCTGGGGTCACCCACAGGCGCGCATAAGAGCTTGGATAATAAGTGGTGTTGAACAGATTGTTCACTTCAGCCGAAATCTTGAAATTTTCGGTGAAGGTGTAAGACGAGATCAGCTTGACCAAGGTGTAATCCGGGAGCTGGAAGCTCTGCACCCCGGTTTCGCCCAGACGCTTGCTGACATAGTTCACGCCACCGCCAATCATCAGTCTGTCATTGCCGATGTCAAATTCCTTGGTCAGCAGGATATTGCCTGTGTGCTTCGGAATATTCAGCAGCGGGTCGCCCTTCAGGATCGAAAAGCCGAAGCCGTTGGCATCGCCTGCATCGACGCCGGATGCGGCATCAAGATAGGCATAAGACAACCACAGGCGGACACCGCCCGGCAATTCACCGTTCAAGTCGAACTCGACGCCCTTGCTCGTCGCGCTACCCAGCGCCAGCGAGAAGCCCGCATTGTTCGGATCGGCGGTCAACACATTGCTCTTCTTGATGTCGAACAAGGCGATCGTGCCGCTCAGCTTTTCATCCGGGGTCGTGAACTTGGCACCGACTTCATAAGAACGGGTGGTTTCCGGCTGGAAAGCCTTGCTGTTCACGTCCGTGCCGGAGTTCGGACGGAAGCCTTTGCCATAGCTGGCATAAAGCGAGAACATATCGCTGAATTCATACACCACGCCAGCCTGCGGGCTGAACTTGGTATATTTGGCCTTGCCGGTGGTGCGGGCCGCATAGTTGAAATCGCCCGAACGGAAGATCAATTCCGGACGGAATTCATCATAACGACCGCCCAAACGCAGCTTCAACGCATCCGTCAGGTCGATCTGATCCTGAAAATAGACACCCCAGCCCTTTTGCTTTTCAAGATTGTCGCGGAACGCGCCCGGCGTCTTCAACTGGCCATAGACCGGATCGAACACATTGAGCCAATTGCCCGTGATAGAGGTTTGCGAAGCCCGCGAGCTTGGGCGAAAACGCAACTGGATCTGATCGATTTCGAGCGAGTCATAATCGGCACCGAACAAGAGGTGGTGCTTGATACCGCCGGTATAGAACTTCCCGCTGATTTCGCCGCGCGCAACGAAATTCTTGGTGTCATAATCGCGATAGCGACGTTGACGCGACAGGTTCGAACCACCCAGATAAAGCGCCTGACGCGATGGCGTGATTTCAGCATCGCTCGAAAAGCCGCTGAACGACGTATCGCGATAGCCGATCCCGACCAGCGCATTCCAGCCGCTGCCGAGATTCTGCTGCACCTGCAACTGATGGCCAAGCGCTGTGATGTGGTTGCGGCCATCGCCCGGTTCGCCAAAGAAGCGCGAACGCGGCACGACGCCCAATTCGCCATTGATCGAGATCACGCCACGGTCAAATGGCGTTTTCAGGTCGATATATTCCATTTCATAGGACACGATGGTGTCTGGGGTCAGCTTTACCAAAATGGACGGCGTGACAGTGACGCGGGTGGTGTCGGCAATATCGCGGAAAGAGCCGGCATCCTGAAATGCGCCGTTGATACGGACCGCAATCGAGTCATTGATCGGCGTGGTGAAATCACCCTCGGCGCGCTTATATTCATAGCTGCCACCAGAAAGCGTCACGCTGCCCTTGGTTTCGAACAACGGCTTTTTGGTGACGACATTCACGGTGCCGCCCGGTTCGCCGCGACCGAACAAAGCCGAATTCGGACCTTTCAACACTTCGATATGATCGATGTTCGATGCATCGCGCGGACCACCGAAACCACGACCGGCGTTAAAACCATTGACCAGCACGCCGCTTGGCAGATTTTCGTCACCGGCAAAACCGCGCACGGCGAAGGAATCCCAGATGCCGCCGAAATTGTTCTGACGGTTGACACCGCTTGCCAGATCGAGCGCCGCATCAAGCTGGGTGATCCCGGCATTGCTCAGCAGCTCATTCGACATCACCGAAACGGACTGCGGCAGTTCCTTGATATCAACATCACCGCGATATTGCTGCTTGATCGCGATGACGACGATTTCGCCATCATTGGCGGCGGGTTCAGCGGCATAGGATGCCGACGACATCGCACAGGCCGCGACACCAGCGGCGAGCGAGAGGCGGAAAATTGAAATATTGCTCATGTTACATTCCCCGAAGTAAAGGTGGCGTTTCCCTGCGAAACTATCATATTGTTTTTATGTTATTTTATTGAAAACCACAAAGCGGGATGGCTGTCTTTTTATCTGCCCGCCGCTCTTTATCGTAACCTTACAAACGCAATGTCAGTGCAACCAAGCTATGGGAGACCAGTGAAATAATACCTCAAACGCAACATCGCTGGCGGCACATAATTGTGAAATCAATGTGACACGGGTGGAATATTCTGCTGTCGCCAATCCCGCCTGTATGCACGCGATTGGCGACAGCTACCCACATCACATATATTTCAACCAGACGATGTCCTTACGACGCTGTTTAAGTCCGGCAAACCAACGGGTTGGGATATAGAGCGGCACGATCAGCACCGCGACCCACGCCCACACAATCCAGATATGATCGACGCCATAAACGGTTCCCTTGGTCGGGCCGAAAATCTGGAGCGCGATCAAATAGAGGATCTTCAACACATAGAGATGCAAGAGATAATAGAACATCGGTGCACCACCGAGCATCGCGAGCATCGGCATCGCACGGTGCTGTTCATATTTCTCGAACAATGCGAGCAACAACGCCCCCACCCCGACCGTCGACAGCAAGAACAACAAGGACGGCGGATATTTGGTGAGCGACAAGAAGCTCATCACCGTCCGCAGCCCGTCCTCGCCAATGAACCACGGCTTATCGCCATAAACATTGGACAAGCGGATCACCACGAAACCGATCAGCATGCCCAGACCCAGTTGTAGCAACCGCTTGCGCCGCAGTTGCGCATCGCTGTTCTTGGCAAAGAGCGGCCCGGTATAATAGCCAAGCAGGATAACCCCGATCCACGGCAGCACCGGATAGGTCGTCTTGGCGATCATCCCGCCACCAAGTTCGATCACCGAACGCTGATGAATCATCGCCCAAGGCACATAAAAGGCATCCGAAGGCGTCAGCACGATGCCATCAAGCAGATTATGCCCGCAGACAATAACCAGGCCGACCACAAGCTGCGCCCAACGCGGGAGATGGATCAACGCGGCGAGCGCGATCATGCTGACCCCGATCGTCCAGATCACCTGCAACCAGAAGGTCTGCGGGATCAATTTGCCCGACCATGCGATGCCGACGAACGTCACCTCCAGAAACATCAGGAAAAGGCCGCGCTTCACCAGAAAGGACGAAACCTCGGCCTTGCTGTGCGATTGCCCATACAACCAGGCCGAAAGGCCGGTCAGCGCCACAAAGGTCGGGGCGCAAAAGGTGGAGAGCAACCGGGTAAAGAACAAGGACGGCATCACCGTCGTCGCATCGACCGGATCGGATACCTGCAAATGGAGAAACCATGTTTCACGCACATGATCGACCAGCATGAACAGCATCACCAGCCCACGCAGCGCATCAATCGAGATGAGGCGTTTGCTCACGGCATTTGCGGGCGTTTCCACCTTCAAGCCTTTGCCAAACCCCGCATTCGGGTCCATTTTGGTCACCATATTATCTCTCCCCCTTATCTGGGTGCAGCGGTATCATTCTTCGGGTTGGAAGAGATCCTTGTAAAAACCCGACGTTTTCAGGGTGATCGTGACCGGCACATCCCCCTTGTTGCGCCAATACCAGCCATGACGGCCATCGAATGACGCGGTGAACACGCCCTGTGCCTCGGTCAGGCCCAATTCCTTCCAATAGGTCGTAAACTCGCCTTCTACCGGCTGGGGCGCTTCGCCATGCATGTCCATTTTCACCGGCCCGCCCTTGGCGTCCCAGCGAAAGGAGATTGTGTCGCCCTTGACCATATGGGCCTTGATCTCGATGCCCTCATGCGGCGCGAGCGTGATCACTTTTTCATCGGTGCGATAGGGCGTAGCGCGGATGATGTCCGCCTTGCCGATGCTGGCGACATTCACTGCACCGGCCACCGCCTTATCAGCCGCAGCCACTGCCTCCTCGCTTGATGCCGCCATATCCGTCAGGCCCAATTTTGCGCCAACGCCAGTGGGATCAAAGCCGGTTTCGGCAGGCAGCACGAATAATGTCAGGATCACCCCTGCCGCCGCCAGTGCGCCCAATGACGCCTTGGCAAGGCTGGCAGGCGCAATATGCAAGGTTTCCATCTGGGTCGTCATGTTCATGCTCCCTGCTGGAAATAACCAGCCAATTGATAACCGATCAGGACAAAACCGGCCGCCATTAGCGCGGCATTGGCGAGGATCGCGTTGCGCCGAAAACTATCCGACATCCGCCACAGGCTCATCAACAACAAGATCATCGTCAGCGCCATCATCTGGCCCATCTCCACCCCGATGTTGAAGCTGATCAAATTGGGCAGCAAGCCATCGGGCGATAAGGACAGGTCGCGCAATTTGGTCGCCAGCCCAAAGCCATGGAAAAAGCCAAAGACCAGCACCGCGGCCTTTTGATTGGGGGTAAATCCGAACAAGGACTTGAACCCGCCGAGATTATCGAACGCCTTATACACCACCGAAAGCCCGATAATCGCATCGATCAAATAGGCGTCGGCCCTGATGTCAAGCAGGACGCCCAGCAACAATGTCGTGCTGTGGCCCACGGCAAATAGCGTCACATAGGTCGCCACATCCTTCAACCGATAGAGGAAGAAGATCACCCCGAACAGAAACAGCAGATGATCATAGCCGGTGATCATGTGCTTGGCCCCCAGATACATATAGGGGATGATGTTGACGCCCGCCGCGCCCTCGATAAAGGCGCGGTCGTTTTCGCTGACCCCATGGGCCATCGCATCCGTGACCGCACCCAGCAGGATCAGGGCGAGCGCCAATATCGGCCACAGCCAAGGCCAGATGCGGGTGAGCCGAACGCCCACCCCATCCATGTCAAGGCGCGGCGCTATCGTCATTTGCCGGGAAATACGACGAACACGCGATCGCCGCTGGCCTTGTTGGTCAGGGCCACGACCGTCTTGGCCCCCGCCGGGATCTTCGCGCCCACCGCCGTCAGCCGATTACCGGCCATGGCGACAAGCGGCACTTCCTTTTTCTGGCCCGCTGCCGTGATCGTCAGCTTGGCGGTGTAACCGGCCGCCACCAACGGTTCATCTTCCTCGGTGATATAGACATCCACGCCCTTGGCCGTCGCGACCAGTTCGACCACCGTTTCGCCTGACATCTGGACCTTGCCATGATGTTGCGGCTTCATGCTGCCATGCGCCATAGCAACAGGCACCGCCACCGCCGAAAGCATCAACGCTGCGCCCAAAGCACCGATATAATGTGTGAATTTCATCGCTTAAACTCCTCCAGCCGCGTGATATTATCGATCATTCCGGCAAATGCGGCAGGACGAACGACAAGGTCGCCTTATATTCGATCCGGTCATATTTAGTCGGGGCATCGGTCGGCCCGACATAGGTCGCCGCCAACACGTTCAGGCCCTGATTGCGCACCGTCAGGGTAACGCTACCATCCGCCGCCGATTTCTGCCCGGCCTGATCGGGGTCGTTGACGAAATCATTGATCACCACAGCACCTGCAATCGGCTTGCCCTTGAACAGCACGCGCAGCTTCACCGGCTTGCCCATTTCGACTGGCAACGCCTTTTCGACCGGCACCAATTGCAAGGTCTGGCTGGCAATCACCGGCACCTGCGCATTGGCGAGGTCCGCCACATGCACCGCATATTTCATCGTGCGCTCGGCCACAATCGCGCCGGGGACTTCATCCTTGCCGGTATTGTGCCATTCGCCATCGGGGGATTTGCTCCACATGCCATAATCCATCGCGGCGGCAATGGCGGTCAGTGGTTCATCGCTATCAACCAACGGGATCGGCCCGGCGATCCGGAATGACGCCTTGACCGGCGCCCATGATGCATCGAACCCTTCAACCGCATGGATCAACGGCACGCGCTTGGCCGCATCAAGGTCATCAGCCCCAACACCATATACAAGCGCGAGTTGGCGGGCGCGCTGCGCAAACCAGATGCCATGGGCATCGGCAGGCATTGCAGAGGCCAGCATGCCAGCACCAAGAACAGAAGTCAGTACACAGTGGAACGTCTTCATAAAGCCCTCCAAAAATCAAATCCGAAACGGATAGGTTCTGCTTGTCAGGTTATGCTGGGCAACAAGGGTGAAATTCCGAATTTCGAACCGCCATGGCATAAAATTCCATTTCACCCTGCGTTACAGCGTATGTTCACAATTCTGACATATTCGCCGAAAATGCCGGTTCATGCCGCCGGGCGGTAAATTGCATAGACTTTTGCCACGTCTTCCCGGCTTTCCCAGCTGCATTGCGCGTGCTGTTCGATCAGGAAGATATCGCCTTTGCTGAATGTGCCTTCGCGTCCCAGCTCATCGACAAAGGTCACGCTGCCCTGCAACAGATACATCAGTTCGAAATGGCGGTATGGCATGGCGCGGCGGTGATAGGGGGTGGAATCCCACACGCCCGCCATGAACTCGCCATCCGCCGACAGATAATCGGTATGGTTACGGCACTGTGGCGTCGGCCCGACCAGCAATTCCGCCAGCGGCGCACCCGAGGGGGCAAGCTCGGCCTGCGCATCGACCGGCACCAGCCGCGCCTCAGCACCAGTGCCGTTGACATAGCGCATATAGATCAGCTTCGCTTCTTCCCGCGCCGACCAGCGAAAACCCGCCCCATCGGTAAAGACGCAGCACTGCCCCTCGGTCAGTTCAATCGTCTGGCCATCACGAGTAAATGTCACCGCGCCATCGGCAACGATCACAAATTCATCGCCCGCCACCTGATCGACCTTGCCACGACCGGCCGGCAGGCAAATGCTGCCGACTTCCACCGGCCCACCGCGCAACGACAAGATCGTGCGGTTGCCCAGATAAGGCTCTGCCGATGCATTATGCCGCACGCCCGCAAATAATGCGCGCAGGTCGATAAACGACGGGCAGGATGTGGTCGTCGGCACCATGTCGGCAACCGGGGCCTCTGGGGAAATAATCTCTGAAGTCACAAGTCTGTCCCATCATCTGTGAGTGATATTTGTTGCTGAATGAAGTCCTCGAATTCAGGCTCCAGCGCCCGCACCGCGGCCAGAAGATCGCCGCGCTGCTGGGCTTCGGCGGCCACACGCGCCGCACGGGCATAGCCGATCAGCGGCACCAATGCGGTGGCTAGGGCCGTGCTGTGCATCAGATTGGCATGGCAGCGCTGCTCCAGCGCCTCAATCCCAGTCACGCAATGATCGACCAGCATATCCATGCCATGCACCAATAATTTCGCGGCCTCATGGATCGACCAGCAAATGATCGGTTCAAAGGCATTCAACTGCAACTGCCCGGCTTCGGCGGCAAAGGTCACGGTCAGATCAAGACCGAAAACGCGAAAGGCGATGCCGTTGATCGCCTCCGGGATCACGGGGTTCACCTTGCCCGGCATGATCGAGGAACCGGGTTGGCGGCGCGGCAAGGCGATCTCGCCGATGCCGCCGCTTGGCCCGCTAGATAACAAACGCAGGTCATTGGCGATTTTCGAGAGCTTGCTCGCCACCCGCTTCAACATGCCGCTATAGAGGACAAACGCCCCCATATCCCATGTCGCCTCGATCAGATTGGCGGCGCGTTCGACCTTCAACCCGGTGACATCGGCCAGCCTGTCGCAAATGCGCACACGATAATCTTCAAGGGCGGCAACACCCGTGCCAATCGCAGTCCCGCCCAGATTGACCTCAAGGAACAGCCGCGCGATTTCCTTGGCCCGTTGCGCATCTTCGCGCAGGGTCGTGGCAAAGGCGCCGAATTCTTCCCCCAAGGTCATCGGCACGGCATCTTGCATCTGGGTGCGGCCCAGCTTGCGAATATCACGAAACGCATCTGCCCGCTCGTCCATCGCATCGGCCAACCGGTCCAACGCCAATATCAGCCGTTCATTCACTGCAATCACCGACAATCGCACCGCCGTCGCATAGGCATCATTGGTCGATTGGTTGCGATTGACATGATCGTTCGGGTGGATCACCTCGCGCATCCCCGGCTGCAAGCCCATCAACTGCAACGCCCGGTTCGCGATCACTTCATTGGCATTCATATTGGTCGAGGTGCCAGCCCCGCCCTGACACACGTCAACGATGAACTGATCGCGATGCTGGCCTGCGATGATCTCGTCACAGGCGCGAATAATCGCCTCGGCCTTGTCCTGCGGCAAATCGCCAATCTCCTGATTGACCAAGGCTGCCGCCTTTTTCACCTGCGCCAGCGCCACCAATAATTCGGGCATGGCGGCAATCGTCGCGCCCGTCAGTGGAAAATTGAGGCGCGCGCGTTCGGCCTGTGCGCCGTAAAGGCTAGCCACCGGCACGCGAACCTCGCCCAGCGGATCACTATCCATACGATATGCGGCACCCATCTCGATCTGCGTCATGATGTTGGCTCCCTCGCGCTATTTACAGATGGCTTGGCCGACTTGATTGAATGGGAATGCTAGCGGTCAGCGCCAAGCTATTCATGCCATATTACACCCATCCGCAGTGTATTTCTTCTGTCCTGAGCCTGCGTTACGGCATGATGGATTGCTACCCGAAAGCCCGATAAAATGCCCGAAAACGCGCCACGACGCCGCCTTGGCACAAGATGCCGTTTCACCTGCCCCCACCCCAAAAATTCATCTGCAAGCGACGCAAAACAAAACACAACTGCTTGCCAGCCAAGGTCATCATCACCCTGCAACACTTAAGGGGCTTACAGATGATCATTGGCACCGTACGCGAAATCAAGAATCACGAATATCGGGTCGGCCTGACACCAGAAAGCGCGCAGGAACTGACCGCACATGGCCATCAGGTCATTGTCGAGACAAATGCAGGTGCCGGGATTGGCGCGAGCGACAACGCTTATGCGCTGGCAGGTGCGGACATCGCCGCCACCGCCGCCGATGTCTTTGCCCGTGCCGAGATGGTCGTGAAGGTCAAGGAACCACAGGCCGTCGAACGCGCGATGCTCCGCAAGGGGCAAATCCTGTTCACCTATCTCCACCTCGCGCCGGACCCGGAACAAACCCGCGACCTCATTACCAGCGGCGCTACCTGCATCGCCTATGAAACGGTCACAGATAATCAGGGCGGCCTGCCCTTGCTGAAACCGATGAGCCAAGTCGCCGGACGCATGTCGATACAAGCGGGCGCAACCGCGCTTGAAAAGGCCAATGGAGGGCGCGGCGTGTTGCTGGGCGGCGTGCCGGGCGTCTTGCCTGCCAATGTCGTCATCATCGGCGGCGGCGTGGTCGGCTTCAACGCAGCGATGATGGCCGTCGGCATGGGCGCGGATGTGACAATCCTCGATCGCAGCCCGGATGTGCTGGAACGGCTCGACAGCCATTTCAAGGGCGCTGCCCGCACCCTGTTTTCCAGCCATGCCAATTTGGCAAAGGCAATCATCGACGCCGACCTCGTCATCGGCGCGGTTCTTGTCCCCGGTGCAGCCGCACCGCGATTGGTGACAAAGGACATGCTCGCCACGATGAAGCCGGGCGCGGTGCTGGTCGATGTCGCCATCGATCAGGGCGGTTGTTTTGAAACCTCCCATGCCACCACCCATGCGGAACCGACCTATATCGTCGATCACATCGTCCATTATTGCGTCGCCAACATGCCGGGCGCGGTCGCCCGCACCTCAACCTATGCGCTGAACAATGCGGTGTTGCCGCATGCCATCGCCATCGCCAATCATGGCTGGAAAGCAGCGCTGGCCCGCGACCATAATCTGCTGGCCGGGCTGAATGTCTGGAATGGCGCGATTACCTGCGCCCCAGTCGCGCACGCCCTTGGCCTTGGCTATGTCGATCCGGCCAGCGCCATTTCATAAGCGCAGCATGTATCAAAAAAGGGGGGTGGCAGATATTGCCGCCCCCTTTTCCATTAATCGCTTTTATCGATCACAGTATAAAGATAATCCAACTTGATCGATCAGCAACCATCGCCTATTTGCCCTTTCAGGCGATCCCGCCACCGCTTTGAACAACAAGGATGGAACACATGTCCCTCATCAACACCGAGATCAAGCCGTTCAGCGCACAGGCGTTCAAAAATGGCCAGTTCGTGACCGTCACCGATGCAAGCGTGAAGGGCAATTGGTCTGTGTTCTTCTTCTACCCGGCGGATTTCACCTTTGTGTGCCCGACCGAACTTGAAGACCTTGCCGATAATTATGCCGAATTCCAGAAGCTCGGCGTTGAAATCTATGCCGTGTCGACCGACACCCATTTCTCGCACAAGGCATGGCACGACACCTCGCCCGCGATCAGCAAGATCGCCTACACGATGATCGGCGACCCGACCGGCACGATCACCCGCAATTTCGACGTGATGATCGAAGCGGCTGGCCTTGCCGACCGTGGCACCTTCGTGGTCGATCCTGAAGGCAAGATCCAGATCGTCGAAGTCAACGCCGGTGGCATTGGCCGCGATGCGTCGGAACTGCTTCGCAAGGTCAAGGCTGCGCAATATGTCGCGTCGCACCCAGGTGAAGTTTGCCCGGCCAAGTGGCAGGAAGGCGAAAAGACGCTCGCCCCGTCGCTCGACCTCGTCGGCAAGATCTAATTTAGATCATTGTATTGATTGCGTACCCGGCATCCCGACCTTTGTGTCGGGGTGCCTTGGGGCGGTGGGAGGACCGTTCATCGGCCCTTCCCGCCAACCCTAGAATGCCCCAAGGAATCTCCAGATGCTCGACACTAATCTGAAGCAGCAATTGCAAGCGTATCTGGGCAATATCACCCAGCCGATTGAGCTGGTGACAAGCCTTGACGACAGCCCCAAGGCCAAGGAACTGGCCGAGCTGGTGACCGAAATCGCTGCCCTGTCCGATAAGGTCAGCGTGCGCGACAACGGCACCGCCACCCGCAAGCCGAGCTTTGAAATCCGCCGCGTCGGGACCGATGTGGCCGTGCAGTTCGCCGGCATTCCGATGGGCCATGAATTCACGTCGCTGGTGCTCGCCTTGTTGCAGGTCGGCGGCCATCCGTCGAAAGAACCACAGGCGTTGCAGGATCAGGTCCGCGCGTTGGACGGCGATTATCATTTCGAAACCTATTTCTCTTTGTCCTGCCAGAGCTGCCCCGATGTGGTGCAGGCGCTCAATCTGATGAGCGTGCTCAATCCCCGCATCACCCATTTCGCGATTGATGGGGCATTGTTCCAAGACGAGGTCAATGAACGTAAGGTCATGGCCGTGCCGGCGATTTACCTGAATGGTAAGCCATGGGGTCAGGGCCGCATGGACCTCGCCCAGATCGTCGCCAAGCTCGATACCAATGCCGTCGCGCGGGCGGCGGAAGAAATCAACACCAAGGCCCCATTCGACGTATTGGTCGTCGGTGGCGGCCCGGCGGGCGCGGCCTCCGCGATTTACACCGCGCGCAAGGGCATCCGCACCGGGGTGGTGGCCGAACGCTTTGGCGGGCAGGTGCTCGACACGATGGGGATCGAGAATTTCATCTCGGTCAGCCATACCGAAGGACCTAAGCTCGCCAGCCAGTTAGAGGCGCATGTCCGCGATTATGATGTGGACATCATGAACCTGCAACGCGCCACAGCCTTGATTCCCGCCAGCAATGTGGATGGGCTGCACGAGATCAAGCTGGAAAGCGGCGCATCGGTCAAGGCCAAGACCGTGATCCTCTCCACTGGCGCGCGTTGGCGGCAGATGGGCGTGCCGGGCGAAGACGAATATCGCAACAAGGGCGTCGCCTATTGCCCGCATTGCGATGGCCCGTTGTTCAAAGGCAAGCGCGTGGCGGTGATCGG
>DITW01000062.1:45124-45316 GCA_002422945.1 Sphingomonadales bacterium UBA6174
CCGATGCGGTGTTGCAGCGCAAGCTCAACAGCCTGCCCAATGTTAACGTCATCGTCTCGGCACTGACCACCGAAGTGCATGGCGATGGCGAGCGGGTAGAAGGCTTGAGCTATAAGGATCGTAATAGCGATGAGATCCACCGCGTCGATCTCGAAGGCATTTTCGTCCAGATCGGGCTGGTGCCGAACACCG
>DITW01000008.1:0-67157 GCA_002422945.1 Sphingomonadales bacterium UBA6174
TCTGGCTATCCGACGGCCGCGGATCACGAGATAGAACCCACATGTAGCGCCCCGACGGCTCGCCCACGATCGCCCATTGGTAATCGTCAGCATGATCAAGCACCCAATAGTCTCCGAAGAATGGGCCAAAGAACGAGACCTTGAGCTTCGCCCCGGACGCAGTGTCCGCAATCTTGGCCTTGCCCGTCGCCGTCTTGAGTGGACCGTTGATCGATCCCTTTCGGCAGGTGTTCAAGACTCGGATCGTGCCGTCCGGATTGCGCGAATAATCGGCAGCTACAGCCTCGCAATCTTTAAAGAATGCGGCCTCGTAGCGGTACAATTCGTACCACCGGCCTAGATAACGATCGATGTCAACGGACTTGCGGGGCTCTGGCACATTCCTGTTCCCTACCGGCGGCGAGGACAGTGTCGCACAGGCGGACAGTCCAGCCAAAATGCCAATGATAAGGGAGTTTCTTAGCCAAGTGCGCATCGTCGTTTACCCGCCGCGTTGAATTTTTTGAATTGATGCAGGATGCAATCGTGCCGGTCGTCATGGCAAGGGTAGCGCCGTGAACACCTCAATAGCTGAACACTGGTCGATGCCCGGTGAACTGAAGATTTACTCATATACCTCGGATTCTCACACCACCGTTTGCTGGTCGGAATGTGCCCAAAAGGTATAGGTGCAACCGAGACAAAAAATGCCCGAAAATCCGTTTGATACAGGAGGTATACCTGCGGCGGTGCGGTTTAGGTGAAAAGAGACAAAAGCCGATCAGAGACCGATTTCGGGCAACCCGCCAGTCTCTGGCGTTTAGGTGCCAACGGCAAAACCGCGCGGAAGCTGGGGATTTTCTGGCCCCGTGAGGCCCACCTCGTTGATTCGCATTGAGATGTTGGCGGACAGGGTGGGATTCGAACCCACGGTGAGCTTCCACCCACGACGGTTTTCAAGACCGTTGCCTTAAACCACTCGGCCACCTGTCCCGCATAAAGCGATATCGCCTTTAGACGCGGCATGGGTGGGGATGCAAGGGGGGACTTAATATGCCCATGAGGTGGAAAAGGGATTCACCTTTGCGGTGCACTGTGGCATCAATTGCATCATGATGAGTTTATCACGGCGTTCCTATTTTGTTGCAGCCTGTGTTGGCGGACTTGCTTTGTCTGGTGTCGGGCTTTGGCAGGCGGCGGCGCAGGATCGTTTTGAAACGAACGCGCCGATTTCGGCCACATCGCTGGCACCTGTATCATCAGAGAGCTTTCGTCTTTTCCTCGATCAATTGGCGGCGCAGGCCTTGGCGCAAGGGGTGTCGAAACGCACGATTGATGCGGTGATGCCGACGCTGACCTATAATGCGCGGGTGATTGCGCTTGATCGGGACCAGCCCGGTGCATCGGATCCGAATGCGCCCATTCCGAAATTTGCCCCCTATCGCGTTCGCCATGTCGATGCCGCGCGGATCGGGCGGGGGCGGTCTGTGTATCAGCGCTTGCGTCCGAAACTGATGCAGATCGAGACGCAGACGGGGGTGCCAGAATCCGTCATGGTCGCAATCTATGGGCATGAAACCAATTACGGGGCCTATGCGGGGGATTTCGATCTCGCGCGGTCTCTGGCAAGCCTCGCCTATGAGGGGCGCCGTCGCGCCTTGTTCAGCGCGGAATTCATCGCCACGCTGAAGCTGATGGATCGCGGTTTTCCGCGTGCAAAATTGGTTGGAAGTTGGGCAGGGGCGACTGGTTATCCGCAGTTCCTGCCAAGCGTGTATCTCAAACGCGCACAAGATGGCGATGGCGATGGGCGGGCGGATATATGGTCGAGCGAGGCCGATGCGCTCGCGTCGATTGGCAATTACCTTCGTTTTGCAGGGTGGCAGGCGGGCTTGCCCTGGGGTGTTGAGGCTTATGTCCCGGCTTCCTTTGATCGCCAGATGATCCGCGCAAGGACCAACTCGCCACGTTGTCCAAGGGTGCATGCCCGACATAGTCGTTGGTTGACCGTCGCCGAATGGCGTGCATTTGGCGTGGTTGAGGCGGGGGCAAAGCGCCTGCCCGATCACGCGATGGTGACATTGATTGAACCGGATGGCCCGGGGACGCCTGCCTATCTCACGACGATGAACTATCGTGCGATACTCGATTATAATTGTTCAAATTTCTATGCTTTGTCCGTGGGGCTGCTTGCGGACAAGGTTGAACACTGACTGTAAAGGCATTGTTGATGCGGTATTTTGCGTTGCTTTTGAGTATGTTTTTTATCGCCTCTGGCCATGCGCCAGTTGTGTTAGCGGCAGACAGTGTCGCCGCGCCACATGTCGATCTGCTCGGATCGGCGCATGTGGCTGATGGGCCACCATCATCGCCAGTGTCGGTATCTTTCCCGAAAGCGGACGGATTGGAGGTGGTCGAAATTACCTCGCTCGATAGCGGGCAGGTCATTCTCGCCTTGCCTCTATCGGATGGGCAATATGGACGCCCTGACATCATGCTATCTGCCAGTGCGGCGGCGCAATTGGGTATCACGGGCAATCAAGGTCGCGTGCGGGTGCGGCGCGCGGTGGCAAGCCAGCAGGATATTGCCCAATTGCACGCAGGCAAGCCCGCCACGCCCCGCCTATCCGCGCCGCCTGCCATGCTTGCTGCGTTGCGTCAGCGCTTTGATGCGGGGGAGCATGTGTTGATCGCCGCCGAACCTTCGCCCGATGCGCCGCAGATCGCGCCCCAAATTATGACCTTAATTTCGCCCGAGACATCGCCACCTCCCACAGCCACAGGACCATTGGGTATACTGCCCCCAAGCCCCATTTTGCCGACAGCTCAAGCTACGGAACATGCATCTGGCTACTATGTGCAAGTGGCGGCGCTGAGCGACAAGGCGCGGGCCAATAAGCTCGCCAACGCCTTGAAGGATGTTGCGTCTCCCCGACTATCCGGCACCGGCACCTTCACACGCGTTCAGATTGGCCCATTCAATTCCATGATAGATGCACAACAAGCATTGGCAGATGTCCGGGCGCGCGGCTATGTGGATGCACGGATTCTTCATATACCCTGATGGGCTATGTTAATCGTTTTGCGTATCCTTGTAGATTTCATCACATCGCGCCTGAGAATGGAAAGACGGAATATTTTGAAACAGCACGTCCGCTACGCCGCCCTTTTGTCCACCTTGGCCCTTTTTGGCGCATCCACATCTTCTGCTGCGCCGACGATTGATACAATTGCGCCAGTGGCATTGTTGATCGATCAGACTGCTGGCGCGACCTTGTTCGCCCGCGATGCAGATCGCCTAATGCCGCCCGCGTCGATGGCCAAAATGATGACGAGCCATGTCGTGTTCCGTTTGGTCAAACAGGGCAAATTGCGTCTTGATCAGATGCTGACGGTGCGTCCCGAAACTTGGCAGAAATGGCACGGCCCCGCCGCCGGTTCGACGATGTTCCTGTCCGCTGGCGAACAGGTGAGCGTCGAAAATCTGCTTCATGGCGTCATTACCTTGTCGGGCAATGATGCCTGTGTCGTGCTGGCGGAAGGCATTTCCGGCACTGAACAGGCATTTACCGATCTGATGAATGCCGAGGCCAAGCGTCTGGGCATGACCAACAGTCATTTCGGCACCAGCAACGGTTGGCCTGATGAAGGCGTGACCCGCGTCACTGCACGCGATCTGGCGAAACTGGCGGCAAGCACGATCAATGAATATCCTGATCTTTATGCAAAATTCTATCAGCAGACGAGCTTTTCATGGGGCAAGACCATGGGCGGCGATGCGATCATGCAGGATAATCGCAACCCGATCCTTGGCCGGGTGCCGGGGGCGGACGGCCTGAAAACCGGTCACACCGAAGAGGCAGGCTATGGCTTTACCGGCTCTGCCATCCAGAATGGCCGTCGGCTTGTGCTGGTTGTTGCTGGACTGAACAGTAAAAGTGATCGCGTCACCGAATCCGTCAAGCTGATGGAATGGGGCTTCAAGGCATGGGAAGCAAAGCCGTTGTTCACCAAGGGTGCACAGGTCGGCAAGGCCCGCGTCCAATTGGGTTCGGAAGATGAGGTGGCGCTTAGCGCACCGCGCAACCTTGCTGCCGTGATCCCACAAGGCACCGGCGGGTCGGTCAAAATGTCGATCCGCTATGATGGGCCGATCAAGGCACCGATTAAGGCCGGGCAGCATATCGCCGATCTGATCGTCACCACCAGCGACACCCCGCCGCAGGTGATGCCTTTGGTTGCGGCTATGGCTGTGGATGAAGCGAGCTGGTTCGATCGCGTGATCGCCGGTCTCAAGGCCTTTTTCGGCCTCGCGTGACACGCGGAAGCTTCATCACGCTAGAGGGCGGGGAGGGGGTCGGTAAATCGACCCAGCTCCCCCTCTTGGCGGCTGCGTTGCAAGCGCGTGGCCTTGATGTCATCGTCACACGCGAACCGGGCGGCAGTCCGGGGGCGGAGGATATTCGCAATTTGATCCTGTCGGGCGATAAGGATCGTTGGGATATGCGGACCGAGGCGATGCTGTTCGCCGCCGCTCGTGCCGACCATCTTCGCGCCACTATCCGCCCGGCTTTGGAGCGCGGGACGTGGATATTGTGCGACCGGTTCATCGACAGCAACCGCGCCTATCAGGGCGCAGCAGGTGAATTGGGCGATACGTTTATCCTCGCGCTGCATGAATTGGGCAGCGAGGGCTTTATGCCGGATCGCACCCTTGTGCTCGATCTGCCGGATGACGTCATCGGCGTGCGCGCTGCGGAGCGTGATCAAGGGCAGGAAAGCGACCGGATCGGCGGGCGGACGCTCAATTATCATCGGCGCGTCGCACAGGCCTTTCGCGAATTTTCGGCGCAGGACCCGGCTCGCGTGCGCCTGATCGATGCAGGCGGCGCGCGTGAAGACGTGACGTCGCGGCTGCTCGGTGCGATATCGGACCTGTTGTGCGCAAATTGATCGGCCATGATGACGTCATGACGTCATTTCGGGCATCTCTCGATGGCCCGCGCTTGCACCATGGCTGGATTTTTGCGGGGCCGAAGGGGGTCGGCAAGGCTGCTCTGGCGCATAGACTTGCGACATTCCACCTCGCGCGGGCGGCAGGACCGTCTTTTCCCGATCACGACATGCAGGTGCCGGACCATCATCCGATCGTGAAATTGATCGCGGCGGGGACGCATCCCGATTTCATCCGGATCGAACGCCTGCCGCGCAAAAGCGAAAAGGGCGATAGCAGCGATCCGACCAAGCTGGCCCGCAATATTTCGGTCGATCAAATCCGGGCATTGCGCGAACAATTGCACCGCACGCCATCGCTGTCGCCACAACGCATCGTGATGATCGATGTCGCCGAGGATATGGAAGCAGGCGCGGCCAATGCGCTGCTCAAAATTCTCGAAGAACCGCCCGCCAACACCATGTTTTTCCTGATCAGCCATATGCCGGGGCGGTTGTTGCCCACGATCCGGTCGCGCTGTCGTCTTGTCCGTTTACGGCCCTTGTCCGATGAACAGGTGGCCCGCATTGTCGCGGATCACATGCCGGAACTCGATATGGCGGCCTGCAACGCACTGGCGCTTGCGGCGCAAGGCTCACCTGGACAGGCGCTGCAATATGCCGAACTCGATGTCGCCGGGATCGAATCCACGCTGGACAAGGTCGAACGCGGAGATCCGAGCGCAGCTGCCGAGCGTTCGACCCTCTCGCGGCAATTGGCGGGCAAGGCGGCGCAAAGCCGGTTTGAACTGTTTCTCGACTATTTCCCCTCGCGTCTGGCGCGATCCGTGCGCCAATCTGGCGGGGATGCGCTTGCAGAAGGCATCGCCCTGTGGGAAAGGGCCTCGTCATTGGCCAACAGCGCCCGAAGGTTGTCGCTCGATCCGGAATCGACCGTATATGAACTGACGGGCTATCTCGCGGCCCTGCATACATCCCGCACGCCTTCGTCCAGGAAGTCCTGAGCTTATTATGTCCGAACCTTATTATATCACCACCGCCATCAGCTATCCGAATGGCCGCCCGCATATCGGCCATGCCTATGAAGCGATTGCCGCCGATGCCATCGCCCGTTTTCACCGGATGCTGGGCCGGGATGTGAGGTTCCAGACCGGGACAGACGAACATGGCCTGAAAATGGCCCAGACGGCACGTGATCGCGGCATCACGCCCAAGGAATTAAGTGACGAAATGTCATCTTATTTCAAAATGATGTGCGATAGTCTTGATATCTCATATGATCGTTTCATTCGCACCACCGATCCCGATCACAAGGTGTCGGTGCAGGCATTGTGGCGCAAGATGGTCGACAAGGGCGATATTTATCTCGGCCGTTATGAGGGCTGGTATTCCGTCCGGGACGAAGCCTTTTACGATGAAAAGGAACTGACGACCGGCGAGGGCGGGGCGCGCCTGTCACCACAAGGCACGCCGGTGGAGTGGACAGTCGAGGAAAGCTGGTTCTTCCGCCTGTCGGCCTATCAGGATCGCTTGCTCGAACTCTATCGCAACCATCCCGAATTCATTCAACCCGAGGGTCGCCGCAACGAGGTGATCCGTTTTGTCGAGGGCGGGCTTTCCGATCTGTCGGCGTCGCGCACCAGCTTTGACTGGGGAATTCCTGTGCCGGACAGCCCCGGCCATGTCATGTATGTCTGGGTCGATGCGCTGACCAATTATCTGACGGGCGCGGGCTATCCCGATCTCGATGGCGCGCTTGGCAAATATTGGCCAGCGGATGTGCATGTGATCGGCAAGGACATTGTCCGCTTTCATGCGGTCTATTGGCCCGCCTTTTTGATGAGCGCCGATGTGCCGTTGCCGAAGCAGGTGTTCGGCCATGGCTTCTTGCTCCATAAGGGTGAGAAAATGTCGAAGTCAGTCGGAAATGTCGTTGATCCGATTGAACTTTCTGCCGTGTTCGGTGTCGATCAATTGCGCTATTTCCTGTTGCGCGAAGTCAGCTTTGGGCAGGATGGCAGCTATTCGGAAGACGCGATTGTCACCCGCTGCAACGCCGATCTTGCCAATAATCTCGGCAATCTCGCGCAACGCAGCCTGTCGATGATTGCCAAGAATTGTGACGGCAAGGTGCCGGTGCCGGGGGATGCGACCGAGGCCGAAACCTCGCTGCTGTCGGGTATTGCCGCCGCCGAACAGGCCGTGCGTCAGCATATGACGGGCGGGCAATTGGCGATCCATTCGGCTTTGCAGGTGATTTGGGAGCAGATGAGCCTGACCAACCAATATTTCGCCGAACAACAGCCTTGGGCGGTGCGCAAAATCGATCCCGCCCGCGCAGATATGATCCTCTATTATACGGCAGAGGCGATCCGCCAATTGGCGATCCTTGCACGTTGGGTCATGCCGTCGAGCTGTGATAAATTGCTCGATCTGCTGGCGCAAAAGCCTGATGCTCGCGATTTCGCGGCGCTAAGCACTCGGCTTGAAGCGGGCAAGGATTTGCCAGCGCCTGTGCCGATCTTCCCCCGGCTGGAATTGGCCAGCGACGCAAAGGGCAATTGATGCTGATCGATTCCCATTGTCATTTGAATTACAAGGGCTTGGTCGAGGATCAACAGGCCGTGTTGGAACGTGCGCGGGCTGCGGGCGTCACCGGGATGCTCAATATCTCGACCCGCGAACGCGAATGGGCGGACATCATCGCCACCGCCGAACGCAATGACGATATCTGGGCCTCGGTCGGCATTCACCCGCATGAGGCGGACGATCATGCCGATCTGCAACTGGCCCGGTTGATCGAGGCTGCCAGCCATCCCAAGGTCGTCGCGATTGGCGAAACCGGCCTTGATTATTATTATGAACATAGCGACCGTCAGCGCCAGCAAGACAGCTTTCGCCTCCATATCGCCGCCGCGCGTGAGACCGGTCTGCCGATCATCATCCACACCCGCGATGCCGAGGAGGATACTGCCGCAATCTTGCGCGATGAAATGGGGAAGGGCGCGTTTACCGGCGTGATCCATTGCTTCACCGCCTCCGCAGCATTCGCCGATATCGCATTGGAATTAGGACTTTTCATCTCCATTTCCGGCATCGTCACGTTCAAAAATGCCCATGATTTGCAGGCGACCGCGAAAAGCCTGCCGCTTGATCGGCTGTTGGTTGAAACCGATGCGCCGTTCCTCGCGCCGGTGCCGCATCGTGGTAAGACCGGTGAGCCGGGGTTTGTCGCGGATACCGCTCGTTTTCTCGCGCAATTGCGCGGCGAGGGGGTGGAACAACTCCATGACGCCACCAGCGCCAATTTCTTCCGCCTGTTCAACAAGGCTGCGCGATGAAACTCCGCATCCTCGGCTCCGGCACATCCTCCGGCGTGCCAAGGATCGGACCGGATTGGGGCGATTGCGACCCGCTTGAACCGCGCAATCGGCGCATGCGCGCGTCGATCTTGGTTGAGACTGCCACGACAAGGGTGTTGGTCGATACGACGCCCGATATGCGCGCGCAGTTGATCGCCGCCGAGATCGACCATGTCGATGCCGTCATCTGGACCCATGATCATGCCGATCATTGTCATGGGATCGACGATTTGCGCCAGCTTTACCATGCCAAGGGGCAGGCCATTATCGCTTATGCTCGGGCGGATGTGTTGGAAAGCCTGCAACGCCGCTTTGAATATGCGTTTTATGGCAAGGACGGTTATCCACCGATGGTCGAGGGAAGGGTGCTGCCGGATGCATTCACGCTAGGCGATCTGCATATTGCCGCCGTCGATCAACCTCATGGCAACATCACCTCGGCGGGTGTTATATTTACACATAATCTTAAAAAGATTGTATATTCAACTGATTTTAATGATTTTACGCCGGAGATGGCAGGGCAATATAAAGGCGCGGATATCTGGGTAGTCGATGCTTTGCGTCGCCGTCCGCATCCGACCCATTGCCATCTCGATAAGACATTTCGCCTGATCGGGGAGGTGAAGCCGCAAATGGCCGTGCTGACCCATATGGATCAAAGCATGGACTATGCGACCTTATTAAGGGAACTGCCTGCAGGGGTCTTGCCCGGCTATGATGGCATGGAGATGCAGCTTTGATAAGTGAGGATCAGAGCCTGCAACTCGTGCAAATTCTGGTCATCGCGGTGCTGGTGGGCAGCTCATTAATGTCCCGTCGCTTGAATGTCCGTGCGGTGGCCCGAATGACCTTGGCTTGGGCGGCGATCTTTACGTTGCTATTTCTCGCATTCGGCTATCGCGACCGGATTACCGCCAATTTCCATCGCGTAACCGCTGCCATCGGGATCGCGGATCAACAAATATCAGCCAATGGAGAGGCCGTTATTCTGCGCCGCGATGCGGATGGGCATTTTTGGGCGAATGCCATGATCAACGGCAAGTCTTTGCGGATGATGATCGACAGCGGGGCAAGCATCACCGCCATTTCGGAAGATGCACGGCGTGATTTGGGTTTGAGCATGGATGGAGGCTTTGGTGCAGTCGTCACCACCGCCAATGGCCCGGTAAAGGTCGATCGCATCACTATCCCGCAAATGGCGGTGGAACATATCATCGTCGATGAAATGACAGTGGTGACATCACCACAGTTCGGAGACACCAACGTGTTGGGGATGAATTTCCTCGATCAGCTTCAATCCTGGTCAGTGTCGGGGGATAGGATGACCCTTCTCCCCAAGGCCAATTGAATCTACATTTAACATAATATATATTATCGGGATAAGGTTGATATGGCTGAAGATACCCCCCCAACGCCGAAATCCCCCTCTAAATCAGAAACGGCCCTGATGGGCGGATTTGCAAGCCGTGCGGACCTGTTGCCGCATATCGAACTGCATCAGGGCATTGATCGGTTGCGCGCGATCATGGTCGCCCTGCGTGATCCGACATTCGGTTGCCCTTGGGATCGTGTGCAAAGTTTTGCGACGATTGCGCCTTACACCATCGAAGAAGCCCATGAAGTCGCCGATGCGATCGCGCGTGATGACATGTCCGCTTTATGCGATGAGCTTGGCGATTTGCTGTTGCAGGTTGTCTATCACGCCCGCATTGCCGAGGAAGCAGATGCATTTGCGCTGGATGACGTCATGACGGCCATCTGCGACAAGATGATCCGTCGCCATCCGCATGTGTTTGGCCCGGATGATGCGACGAGTGTCGCGCCCTCGCCACGATGGGAACAAATCAAGCACGAGGAACGCGCCAGCAAAGGCGAGGACGATAGCGCCCTCGCCGGGGTGGCACTGGGCCTGCCCGCCTTATTACGGGCGGAAAAGCTGCAACGCCGGGCTGCGCGAGTTGGCTTTGATTGGCCGGATATTGCTGGTCCACGTGCGAAAATCGTCGAAGAGCTGGATGAAATCGAGGCAGCCCAAAGCGATGCAGAGCGCATCGATGAATATGGCGATATGCTGTTTTCAATGGTGAATTGGGGCCGTCACCTTGGCATCGATCCGGAAGCCGCGCTGCGCCAAGCCAATGCCAAGTTCGAGCGGCGTTTCCGGCGCATGGAAGAAATTGCAGGCCGCGAGGTCTTCAATGCCGCCAGCCTTGATCAAAAAGAAGCCTATTGGATTGAGGCGAAAAAGTCCTAACTCGCTGCGCGGCGGACCCAGCGTTCCCAATCGACTTCGCTCATCCGAACGGCAACATTTAAATGTTCGTCTTCAGCCTCTTGCGAGATGATGTTGCCATGGCGATGGAGCCATGACAGGCCCGCGCCGTCGCTGGCATCAAGGCGAATATCATGGATGCGTGCACCACCGAGCAGGCGGTTGGACAGCATGTCGCGCAGATGATCGACACCCTCCCCGCTGATCGCCGATACCAGCACGACATCATCACGCCGCGCCGCTTCGGCCCGGGTATGTGCGCCCTCTTCCTCGTCCAACAGGTCAATCTTGTTCCAGATTTCGATCATTGGCGCACCTTCCGGCCCGCCCACGCCGATTTCCTGCAACACCGTTTTCACGTCCTCGGCCTGCGCATCGCTATCCGGATGGGCGATGTCGCGCACATGCAGAATGAGATCGGCAGACACGACTTCTTCCAGCGTCGCCCGAAAGGCCGCGACCAACTGGGTGGGCAGATTGGACACGAAACCGACCGTATCGGACAGGATTGCCTTATTGATCCCCGGCAATGACACCGCCCGCATCGTCGGGTCGAGTGTCGCGAACAGCAGATCCTCGGCCAGCACTTCCGCGCTGGTCATCAGATTGAACAGGGTCGATTTGCCTGCATTGGTATAGCCGACAAGTGCGATCACCGGCCAAGGGGCCTTGTGCCGCCGCGCCCGATGGAGCGCGCGGGTGCGGGTGACTTGTTCCAATTCACGGCGCAATTTCGCCATGCGGTCGCGGATCAGGCGGCGATCCGCCTCGATCTGGGTTTCACCGGGGCCGCCGAGAAAGCCAAAGCCACCGCGCTGGCGTTCAAGATGGGTCCAGCTACGAACCAATCGCCCCGCCTGATAATCGAGATGCGCGAGTTCGACCTGCAAACGGCCTTCTGCCGTGGCGGCGCGTTCGCCGAAAATTTCAAGGATCAGCCCTGTGCGGTCGATCACCTTGACCTCCAGTGCGCGTTCCAGATTGCGCTGCTGGATCGCGGTGAGCGAGGCATCGACGATCAGCAATTCCGCGTCATGTTCCGCGATGTCGAGCTTGACCAGATCGATCTGACCGGAACCGATCAGCGTGGCCGCTTTGGCCGCGCGGATGCGAAAGGCGTGACGCCCGACGACTTGGATACCGATGGCTTCGGCAAGGCCAGTCGCTTCATCGAGCCGTGCATCGTGATTGCGCCGGTCGCCACCAAAGTCGGGGAGCACGAGAATGGCCCGCGCGCCCCGACCAAAGCCGTCTTTTTCCGTTCGATTGAAAAGGCTCAATCCTGCTCCACCGATTCTTCATAAGCGGCCAGATCGATCTGGTGGCTGGGCTGGATCGTCGAAATGGCGTGTTTATAGACCAATTGCACCATGTTATCGCGACGGAGCAACATGCAGAACAGGTCGAACGCCGCGACCTCGCCCTGCAACATCACGCCATTGACGAGGAACATCGTGACATAATCCTGTTCCTTTTTGATCGCGCCAAGGAACACGTCTTGAAGCTGTTGCTGCTTGCGTTCACCAATGGTGATCTTGTCCACATTGTCCAACGGCATCGGCTGGGCCGGCATGATCGTCGAAATCGCATGCTTATAGACCAGTTGCGACTGGCCATCGCGGCGAAGCAAAAGCGAGAAATTGTCAAACCAGGTAATGATCCCCTGGAGTTTTACGCCCTTAACCAGGAACATCGTCACTGGGATTTTCTGCTTCCTGAGGGCATTCAGGAACAAGTCTTGTAGAATATTGACCTTTTCAGCCATAATGGCCTCCGGTTCTTGGCGGAACAATGACCGCTTTGGCGCTGTTGCTCAGCGTCGTGCATCGAACGGATTAGCCCGCCGATGTATTGAGCATTAGAGGGTTAGCGCGCGTCCGTCTATCCCTTCTCGTCCTCCTCACCGCGAATATCACTCAACCCAAGGAGTTTGAGTTTGCGGTGCAGCGCCGAGCGTTCCATCCCGACAAAGGTCGCGGTGCGCGAGATATTGCCGGAGAAACGCCGCACCTGCACCCGCAGATATTCGCGCTCGAAACTCTCCCGCGCCTCGCGCAAGGGCGAGGTCATGATCGTCATCAAGCCTTGGTCCATGCGGACGGCGGAGGCGTCGAGAATTTCCGAAGGCAGGACATCGGCCTCGATCCGGACATTGGGGTCGGTCGGGGCAAGGATCAGGATTCGTTCAATGATATTACGCAACTGGCGGACATTGCCCGGCCAGTCATAGGCCTGCAACGCAGCCATGGTCTCATCGCTGAAACTCGGCGGCGCGATCCGACGCTCGGCGGAGAAACGCGCAACAAAATGTTCGATCAAGGCAGGAATATCTGCCCGGCGCTGGTTCAACGGCGGCAGATGCACCGGCACCACGTTCAGCCGATAGAACAGGTCCTCGCGAAACACGCCCTCGGCAATCCGCGATGGCAAGTCCTGTGCAGTCGCGGACACGACGCGCAGATCAACCTTGATCACGCGATCGCCGCCCAGTCGCGTAAAGCTTTGATCGGTAAGAACCCGCAAGATCTTGGCCTGTGTGGTGAGTGGCATATCCGCGATTTCATCAAGGAAAAGTGTGCCGCCATGTGCCTGTTCCAACAGGCCCGCCCGCACCATCTTGCCGTTTTCTTCAATGCCGAACAGCTCTTCCTCCACCCGCGCCGGATCCATCCGAGCGGCGCTGACGACAACGAACGGCGTATCTGCGCGATGCGACCATTTATGGAGCAACCGCGCCGCCACTTCCTTGCCGACGCCCGCAGGACCTGTAATCAACACACGGCTGCCGGTAGCCGATACTTTCTTCAACGTCGCGCGGACGGTGTTGATCTGGGTCGAGGTGCCGGTCAGTTCATCTTCCTGCCCGACCATCGCCTTCAACGTGGCATTTTCGGTCCGCAGTCGCTCTGTCTCGGTCGCGCGTTCGACCATATATAATAGGCGTTCAGCCTCGAACGGCTTTTCGATGAAATCGGTGGCGCCGCGTCGGATCGCCGCGACGGCGGTGTCGATATTGCCATGGCCGGAAATCACCAGCACCGGCAGGCTCGCATCACGCGCCTTCAATTCGTCCAGCAAATCCATCCCGTCGAGGCGGGAACCATGCAGCCATACATCGAGCAGCACCAAGGACGGGCGGCGTTCATCCACGGCAGCGAGCGCCGCATCGCTATCGGCGGCGGTGCGGACGGTGTAGCCCTCGTCCTCCAGCACGCCAGAGACCAAATCACGAATATCGGCTTCGTCATCTACAACGAGAATATCAAGGCTCATGCGTCGGTCCTGTCCCTCGGATTCATACTGGGCAACGGATCGTCATCCTGATGGACGACGCCCGTTTCCTCATCATCTTCGACATGCAGGCGGACGAGTGCCGCCGCATCGAACTGCATCGTCACGACCGCACCTTCGCCTGCGCGGTCGGAGAAACGCAACGTACCGCAATGCTCCTCGACGATCTTGCGCACGATGGCGAGGCCAAGGCCGGTGCCCCCTGCCCGTGTCGTCATATATGGCTCGGTCATGCTTTCGCGGTCCTTGGGCAGGCCAATGCCATTATCAGCGACGATGATGGAAAGGCGGTCGCCCTCCTCGACCATCGCAATGTCGATCTGGCCTTGATAGCCGGGTTGTTGCTGCACCCGGGGCTGGATTGCTTCGGTCGCATTTTTGATAATGTTGATCAGCGCCTGGCTGATCTGACGGCGGTCGCAGACCATGACCGGCAGATTATCAGGCAAATTCAGTGCGAATTTCAGCTCTGGGTGCGCCACTTCCTGCAAAAAGGCGGTCTGGCGCACGATATCGACAATTGATTCCCGGCGGAAAAATGGCTTGGGCATCCGCGCAAAGGACGAGAATTCATCGACGATGCGGCGAAGATCGCCAACCTGACGCACAATGGTGGAGGTCAATTGCGCGAACACCGTGTCGTCTTCCGGCATGTTGCGGCCATAGCGGCGCTGCAGGCGTTCGGCGGCCAACTGAATCGGCGTCAACGGGTTTTTGATTTCATGCGCGATCCGCCTTGCGACATCCGACCATGCGGCAGTGCGTTGATCGGCGAGACGCTGGGTAATATCGTCAAAGGTCAGCACGGCCCCGGTATCGGTCTGGCCGACCGTGACGGCAAGGGTGCGCGGGGCATCATTGACCTGCATCATGACCACCGCCTCACGCTTGTCGGCGGCAATGACGGCATCAAGTTCCGGCAACACATCGGCCAATGCGGCATGCACCAACGCGCCTTCATCTCGCGACAGCATCGCAAGCGCCGAGCGGTTTACCAGCCGGATCGACCGATCCTCGGCCAGCGCAATCACCCCGGCGGACACATTGGTCAGCACCGCCTCAATCAATTCGCGACGAAGATCGAGCAGTTCATTGGCGCGCAGCAACGCACTCGTCTGTTCCGACAAACGCCGGGTCATACGGTTGAAGGCATTGGCGAGCGTGCCGATTTCATCGCGGCTGTTCAAATGGGCAACGCGGGCATTGAGATCGCCTCCCGCCACACTGCGCGCCGCATCAACCAACGCATTGACCGGCCTCACCACCCGATCTGCAACCCGATAGGCGATGAACATCGCGATAGAGACGATCAATAGCGACAATACCAGCAAGGCGGCGATAAAGCGCAATTGGAGCGATCTTGCGCGACTGAGCAACTGCCCATAATCACCAAGCGCCGTCTTCGCGCGGGCGATTTTCGACAATACCGCAGGATCAACAGCACGGGATGCGTAGAGAAACCAACGCCCTTTTTGATCGAGCGGGGTAATCGCTTCAACCCGGTCGATCGCATCATGGATTGAGACGCGCTTGCCACTGCGCAACGCCGCGAGCGCCGCCTGTGGCATGCGTTCCTGTAGCCCGCGTGAATCGAGATTGGCCCCGGCGACAAGCCGCCGCGCGCCATCGTCGCCAATTTCAACAACCGCGGCCTCAGACAGGTTGCGCGCGGCGACCTGCCACGCAAGGCCCTGCGCGAAATTGGGGTCTTCCATGCCGTAACTGCGGGCATAGCCGGAAATGTCGCCGCCCATCGCCTCGACATCCGCGCCAAGGCGGGTGCGGTTTTCGGCGACATAGGCCGTGGCGACCTGATCGGCGTTGAGCAGCACGGTGCGCGCCTTGTCCGAAAACCAGAAGTCGACGCCATATTGAAACAGCATCGCCGCAAAGGCCGCCACAAACAGCGTCGGGATGGCGGACAGGAACGAAAACAACGCCACCAAGCGCACATGAAGCTGGCCGCGCCCCATGCCATGCGTATGGGCGATACGGCGCAGCGCGATTCGACGCACAACCAATACAAGCAGGCAGATGATCGGCACGAGGTTGAGGATCAACAGCAACGCGACCATGCCGGGCGCGAGCAGGCGATCAATCGTGCCGCTTTCCTGCGAGATATAATAATATGTAAACAAAGCGATCAGCACGGCGGCAGCAAATGTACTGCCTTCCAGCCATGGGATGAACGCCCGCGACCGTGACAGTAATTGCGCGCGGCGGATCAGCCGTTGCCATATCGAGCTATCGGAGAACGCACTGATCATCATTGTGGCTAAAGTAACACATTGTCGCGATACTGCAACAGGTGTGGCACCTCAGATAGCGATAATCAGGACCCGTTTATCAGACCATGATCCCTTAATTTCTGGCGCAGCGTATTCCGGTTGATGCCAAGCAAACGCGCGGCCCGCAATTGATTGCCCTTGGTTGCCGCCATCGTCAGGCGCAATAATGGCAGTTCAACCTCGGCAAGCACCCGATCATACAGGCCGTCGGGCGGCAAATCGTCGCCAAAACGGGCAAAAAAGGCGATCAGGCTTTGCTCGACAGCGGCGGACAGCCCCTGCCCGCTCGGCAATAATACGGGCGTTTCCTCGCGCCGATCGGTGCCGCGCAAATATTGGTTGATGACCGCACCCGTCAGCGTTTCCTCGCGCACCAAGGCCGCGAGCCGTCGCATCAGATTTTCCAGCTCACGCACATTGCCGGGCCAGCTATATTCGGTCAGCACCGCCAACGCATCCTGTGACAGATGTTTGCGCGGCAGCCCTTCGCGCGTAGCCTTATCAAGGAAATGCCGCGCGAGTTCGGCAATGTCTTCCAAGCGTTGCCGCAGGGCGGGCAAATGGATCGGGACGACGTTCAACCGGTAATAAAGATCTTCGCGGAACAGGTGTTTCTCGATCAATTCCGGCAAATGCTTATGCGTCGCGGCGACGATGCGCACATCGGTGGCAATCGTCTGGGCGCTGCCGACGGGGCTATATTCGCCTGATTGCAACACGCGCAACAGCCGGGTCTGTGCATCCATCGGCATGTCGCCGATTTCATCAAGGAACAGGGTCCCGCCTTGCGCCTGCCCGAATTTACCCGCCGAACGCCCGGTTGCCCCGGTAAAGGCCCCTTTTTCATGGCCAAACAGTTCGGATTCAATCAATTCGCGCGGGATTGCCGCCATGTTGATCGCGACAAAGGGCTTGGCGGCGCGCGGACCAAGATCATGGATCGCGCGGGCGACAAGCTCCTTGCCGGTCCCGGATTCGCCAAGGATCAGCACCGACAATTCATTGGCAACGACGCGGGCGATAATGCGATAGACCTCTTGCATTGCCGCGGACCGACCAATCAACGGCAGGTCGTCGCCAAGGCTGGGGGCTGCCGGGCTGGCCGCGCTGGCGCGCTTGCGGGCGGCAAGGCCGTCGAACACTGCGCGCGACAATTGGTCGAGATCGAATGGCTTGGGCAGATATTCAAACGCGCCCTGTTCATTGGCCCGGACCGCCGTCGACAATGTATTCTGCGCCGACAGGACGATCACCGGCATGGTCGCATTACCTGCGATCAGTTCGGGCAGATTATCGAGGCCATTGCCATCCGGCAGCATCACATCGGTGATCAGCAATTCCGGGTCGAATTCCGGAAAAATTTTGCGCATCTCCGCCAATGAACCCGCCGTTTTGACATGATGGCCATCCCGACGCAGCTTTTCACGAATAACGGTGCAAATCGCCTCGTCATCGTCCACGACCAATATGCGGCCAGTCACGTTCATGCAGTCTTCCCCGATTTTGCGTCGACGCGGGGGAGCAGCATCCGGAACACCGTCTGCTCCCGCTCTGGGTCGCGCACATATTCAATCATCCCGCCCAGATCTCGCACCATTTTGTCCACCAGCGCGAGCCCAAGCCCACCGGGCCGATCGGTGCGGGTAGAGACAAAAGGCTCGAACAGATGTTCGGCAATGTCTTCGGCCACCCCCGGCCCATTATCGATTACGCATACTTCAATCGGAAGCGAACGGCGTTTTTCACGACCGTTGCGACGATCAGCAACCATCACGCCCGTGCGATAGGCAGTGGTGAGCGTGATCTGCGGATGCGGGGTATGTTCCAGCGCCTCCGCCGCATTTTTGATGATGTTGAGTATGACCTGCACCAGCATGTCATGATCCCCGAGCACATCCGGCAAGGACGGGTCATAGACCTCTTTGAATTCCACCCCCGCGCCAAAGCCGTGCTGCGCCAGTTCAATCGCATGGCCCAGCACGGCATGAATATTGACTGGCGTTGCGGTGAATTCGCGGGTGTCTGTAAAACCCTCCATCCGGTCGATCAACGCAGTGATGCGGTCGACCTCATTGCAGATCAACCGGGTCATGCTGGCGTTGGTTTCATCACCATCGCCTTGGATCAACTGTGCCGCGCCGCGTATGCCCGATAAAGGGTTCTTGATTTCATGTGCCAGCATCGCCGCTGCGCCGACGGCGGTACGGCTGTTACTGCGGCGGCGATTGCCGCTGACCGACAGATAGGGTGCAGACCGATTGTGCAGGCAAATCAACATCCAGCCGGGTCGATCCGGCATCGGCGTGGCCATCAGATCGACCCGCAAGATGCGGTGGTCCTGCCGCATCAAATCAATGTCATAGGCCGCGACCGGCGTGGCCTCGGACAAATCCTCCGCCAACAAGGCACTACCCTCTGCCGTGCGCAGCAACTCCGCGCTGTGACGCCCGATCATCGCGCTTCGGCTTTGGTTGAACAGATTTTCCGCCGCATTATTCGCATCGACGACTAAATGATCCGGCGAAATCAGCAGCACGGCATTAGGCAGCGCTGCGATCATCTCCCCCGCATCGGGCGTGGGCGAAGATGCCGCTCTCCATTTGCCGAAGACCATCAGGCGGCGATCTGCTGCCGCCAAGGCCGATAGAACTCCTCCAGCATGGCTAGCACGACCTTCGGGTCAGCCTCAAAATTCACGCGATTGCGGAATTCCGCCGATCCGGTCAGGCCGCGCGTGTACCAGCCGATATGCTTGCGCGCGAGTGGCACCGCTGTCTGCGCGCCATAGAGGTCCAGCATGTCTTCATAATGTTCGACAATGATGTGATATTGCTCCTCGACGGTCGGGGTATCGAACACCGGGCGATTGCCCAGCGCCGCCATGATCTGACCAAGCAACCACGGCTTGCCATAGGCCCCGCGCCCGATCATCACGCCATTCGCACCCGATTGCGACAGCGCCTCATGCGCGTCTTCGATCGAGCAAATATCGCCATTGACGATGACCGGCAGCTTGACCGCATCTTTGACGCTGCGGACGAAGCGCCAATCGGCGGTGCCTTTATACATCTGATTACGGGTGCGGCCATGCACGGTGATGAGCTTGGCGCCCAGATCCTCGGCGATATGCGCCAGTTCCGGCGCATTCAGACTGTCATGGCACCAGCCCATGCGCATCTTGACCGTGACTGGGACAGTCACCGCCTTCACCACCGCGTCGATAATCGAGGCCGCGAGCGGCAAATCCTTCATCAGGGCGGAACCGGCATCGCCGTTCACGATCTTCTTGACCGGGCAACCCATGTTGATGTCGATAATCGCCGCGCCGCGATCCTGATTGAGCTTGGCAGCCTCGGCCATTTCATAAGGCCCGCAACCGGCAAGCTGCATCGACACCGGTTCTTCCACCGGGTCCCATGCCGCCTTTTGCAACGACTGACGCGTTTCACGGATCATCGCCTGACTGGCGATCATCTCGGTCACATTCAGGCCCGAGCCAAAGCGCCGCACCAGCCGCCGAAACGGCCTGTCTGTCACGCCCGTCATCGGGGCCAGAATCACTGGTTCTTCGATCCGCACGGGACCGATCTCAATTGGACCGTATTGCGTCATCTTCGCCTGCCTAAAAATCAGGCAGATCCTATATGCCCAAAGAGGCTGACAGGCAAGCAAGCCTTGTCTATGGGCGTTATCTATGACCGAACGGCCAAACATTACTGCCCTCATCGTTGCGGCTGGCACTGGCGTGCGTGCTGGATTGGATGTGCCTAAGCAATTTCAGCCTCTTGCGGGCAAGGCCGTGCTTACGCATAGCGTGCAGGCGCTGCTGACCCATCAAGCTGTGGATGCGGTATGGATCGTGACGGGCGCGGATCAATTCGACGATTGTCGCGCCGCCATCCGCCCATTTGCGCCGCGAGTCCGGCTTGTGGCTGGTGGTGCGACCCGGCGAGAATCGGTGTTGAATGGCCTGAATGCGATTGCATCTGCGGGTGGCTGTGGAAAGGTCCTGATCCATGATGCGGCCCGCCCCGGCCTGCCCCATCGGGTGATTGATGATTTGATCGCTGCACTGGCAACGCATGAGGGCGCGATCCCGGTGCTGCCTGTCGCAGATAGCCTGTCCAACAGCGATGGCGATGTATTGGGACAAGCGGTTAGCCGCGACGATCTGTGGCGGGTCCAGACACCGCAAGCCTTTCGCTTTGCCGAGATATACAAAGCCCATCAGCACTGGGATGCCCGCCGGGAAGCAACAGACGACGCGCGGATATTGCAGGCCGATGGCGGGCGCGTCGCGATGGTCAAAGGCGATGCATGTCTCGATAAATTGACCTATTATGAAGACTTCGCGCGGATGGAGGCGTTGATGACGGCCAATTGGCGCACAAGAACCGGCATGGGCTTCGACGTGCATCGCTTTGAAGCTGGCGATACCGTCCATCTGTGCGGCGTGCCGATCCCGCATGATCAGCGTCTTGCCGGTCATAGCGACGCCGATGTCGCGCTGCACGCATTGACCGATGCGTTATTGGGGGCGATTGCCGATGGCGATATCGGCCAGCATTTCCCCCCGTCTGATCCGCAATGGAAAGGCGCCGCCTCCCATCGCTTCGTTGAATTTGCGCGTGATCGTATCCTGCACCGTGGCGGGGTAATCGAACATATTGATGTGACCATCATCTGCGAAGCGCCCAAGATCGGCCCCCATCGCGACGCGATGCGCCATGCGCTGGCCAATATGTTGCAGCTTGACTTGGACTGCGTAAGCGTCAAGGCCACGACCACCGAACAACTCGGCTTTACAGGGCGGCGCGAAGGCATCGCGGCGCAGGCCATTGCCACCGTGCGGATAGGAAATAATGTATGAACCGTTGCGTATCACGGATCAATTTTCGCGCCATTTCCGGGCTTGTGGCCGTGGCGGCGCTGTTCGTCACCCCGGCAGCGCAAGCGGCCCAATGCTTGACCCGCACAGAAGCCAATGGCGTGATCGCCTTTGCCTTGCCATCGGTGATCACCGGGCTGGAGGGTCGCTGCCGCGCCGTCTTGCCGAAAGACAGCGCACTTTCAACGCTCGGCCTCGATATGGCGGTGCGGATGAAGCCGGATGCTGACCGCGCTTGGCCCGCTGCCAAGGCCGCCATCGGTAAAATGTCCAAGGCCGAACTGCCTGCGTTTCTCGGTGATTCCATGATAAGACAATTGATGGAAGCAACGATTGCGGCGGGCTTGACGGAATCGATGACAGCGGACAATTGCCCCACGGTTGATCGATTTATCGATATATTGTCACCACTGCCCGCCGAAAATCTGACCGGTCTGATGACCCTGCTGGTGGAAATCGGCATGAAGTCACAGGCCGCCAATAACCGCCAGAAAGCGCCACCATTCACTGTGTGCGCTGGCGATACGCAAGGTTGAATGTCATGCAAGACGCAATTTTGAGCAATGATCTGATCGTGCAGGCCAAAGCGGTGATCACCGCCAACCGCCGCAAGGGCAAGAAGATCGCCGTGGCCGAAAGCTGCACCGGCGGTCTGGTGTCGGCGGCGCTCACCGAAATCGCCGGTTCGTCTGATGTGTTCGAAGCTGGATTCGTCACTTATGGCAATGAAGCCAAGCGTAAAATTCTGGGCGTGAATGCCGAGGTGCTGGAAACATTTGGCGCCGTCTCGATCGCCGCCGCATGGGCGATGGCGCAGGGCGCGCTGGAGCGTTCCGGCTGCGATGTGGCGGTGGCGATCACCGGGATTGCTGGCCCGGGTGGCGGCAGCGAGAAAAAGCCCGTTGGCACCGTGGTGTTCGCGCGCGCACGGCGTGGTGAAGACCCCGAAACCGTGATCGCCGACACCCGCTATTTCGCCGAAAATTCAGGCCGCAGCGATATTCGCCGTCAGGCAGCTTTGTGCGCGCTGGAATTGTTGATGCCCGAGGCGTCGCCATTTGGCGAACCGTAAAGCGCCCTCGCCCGCGCTTCAAAGGCATTGACCATCTTGTGCACCGCACGGTCGAGCATCTGGTTCGCCAGCATGTTCAGCACATGGGATCGAAACTGGAAGTCCACATCGAACTGGACATGGCAGCCGCCTGCATTGTCGCTTTCAAACTGCCAATGGCTGGTCAGATGCTTCATCGGCCCATCGACATAGCTGATCGCCAGCCCATGCGGCGGATTCAATGTCACGCGTGAGCGATAGCGTTCGCTGAACCCCATAAAGCCGACGACAAGATCGACCAGCAACAATGTCGGGGCGCGTTCAACCACGCGAATAGCCGACACCCAAGGCAGAAATTCGGGATAATGCTCCACATCTGCCGCCACGCTGAACAATTGTTCCGGCGTATAGGGAAGCTGACGCCGGTCCGCGAAAACCGCCATCAGCCCTTGGCCAATTTCGCGTTTCGTGCCTCCCGCATCTGCGCGAAATCGGCATCGGCATGATAGCTCGACCGCGTCAACGGGCTGGAGGCAACCTGCAAAAAGCCCTTGGCGCGGGCAATTGCGGCATAGCCTTCAAATTGTTTCGGGGTGACGAATTCCATCACCTTCGCATGACGCGGAGTCGGCTGGAGATACTGGCCCATGGTGATGAAATCGATATCCGCCGAACGCATGTCATCCATCACCTGATGGATTTCCATCCGCTCTTCACCAAGGCCGAGCATCACGCCTGATTTGGTGAAGATCGTCGGATCGAGCCGCTTGACCGTGTCCAACAGCCGTAGCGACGCATAATAACGCGCGCCCGGACGAATCGTCGGGTAAAGCCTCGGCACGGTTTCGAGATTGTGATTATAAACATCGGGCCGCGCCGCCACGATCGATTCCAGCGCCTGTTCACGCTTGTTGCGGAAATCCGGCGTCAGAATTTCGATGGTCGTATCGGGCGTGGAGGCCCGCAGCGCATTGATCACCTTGACGAACTGGCTCGCGCCACCATCCGGCAGATCGTCGCGGTCAACCGAGGTGATGACGATATGCTTCAAGCCCATTTCAGCCGCCGCATCCGCCACATGCTGCGGCTCCATCGCGTCAACCGCACGCGGCATACCGGTCTTGATGTTACAAAAGGCGCAGGCCCGGGTGCAGGTGTCGCCCAAGATCATCACCGTGGCGTGTTTTTTCGTCCAGCATTCGCCGATATTGGGGCACGCCGCCTCTTCGCATACCGTTGCGAGATTAAGCCGGCGCATCAACTGGCGGGTTTCATTATAGCCAGCGCTGGTCGGCGCTTTTACGCGAATCCAATCCGGCTTGCGGGTGCGCTCTGCCGGGGCCTGCTCTTGAATGATCTGGGTCATGCGATGCCCATACAATGTCCCGAGGCGTCTTGCCACCCGCCTTTTTCATGGCTAACTCACAAGCCATGACAATGTTCACCAACATGATCGACGGCTATCGCCGTTTTCGCGCTAATGGCTGGATGACGCAGCATGAACGCTGGACGACGTTGGCAGATGGCCAATCGCCCCGGGTCATGGTGATCGCCTGTTGCGATAGCCGGGTCGACCCCGCGACGATCTTCGACGCATCCCCCGGCGAGATGTTCGTTGTCCGCAACATTGCCAATCTCGTGCCGCCATTCGAAACGTCGCCGGGTCATCATGGCGTGTCGGCGGCGCTCGAATTTGCCGTGACTCAATTGGAAGTCGAGGAAATCGTCGTCATGGGCCATGGCCAATGCGGCGGCATCGCGGCGGCGATGTCACAGCGTTTCGCCGATGCTGCCCCGGGTGAAGGTGGTTTTATCGCGTCATGGATTCACATGCTCGACGATGCGCGTGATCGCGTCATCCACGAACATGGCTGCGACGCCACGCATGAGCTGGAGTTGGAGGCGATCAAGACCAGCATCGCCAATTTGCGGACCTTCGCCTGCATTCGGGAGCGCGAACAGGCTGGCAAGCTAGAGCTACATGGCGCGTGGTTCTCGATTGATGCCGGTAAATTGCACGTGCTGGACCCCGAAACCGGAGAATTCGCACCCGCCTGAAAAAATTGACGCGATTTTGCTTGGCAAAGCGGACGATCATTACTACGGACCATCCCACCAGTCGGGGAGTGGCGCAGCCTGGTNNAGCGCATCTGGTTTGGGACCAGAGGGTCGCAGGTTCGAATCCTGTCTCCCCGACCATCATATCCGCCCTTTTTGATGGGCCGATAATTTTCCCTGTATCGCGACACATCGCATCATCGTCCGCCATAACGTTAACTTGTTGCGACGATAATGTTTGTCATGTTTGTAGCGCGTACACCTTATCCAAATATGACAGCTCCATCTCTCATTGAAGGGCGATGGTATCAACATCATCCATTTGCAATCATTCTATAAATTAATGTTAGCGCATTGTGTTAATAACTACAGCAATGTCCAGGTTGCATTTCAACGGTTTATCTACAATCTTCCCTGTAAGGGGTGACGGACAAAGCCATCCACCACCCGTTGCGCCCGCCGGGGTGAACCGGCCTCTGCTGGTACTGCTGGCGCTGATGAATTCCTCCATCGCAATGGCCGATGCCCCGCATGATATACAAGGCAGTCTAAGCGTGTGGCTGGACGGGCTGGATGTGAGCGGCACCGACACAGGTAATGGTGGCGGCACCAACCCGACGAGCGGCGCGCAGGTGACGGCATGGAAGGACAAAAGCGCCAATGCGTTTACGGCAGGCGATGCGGTCAGCTATGGTGCAGCAACTCACAGTTTTCCAACCTATAGCGCAGGCAGCGGTGTCTCATTTGATGGTGCGTCCAACGCACTGGAGGTCGTTGGCGGCGTACTTACCAATAATGTGACTGTTACGAACAGCGAACATTTCATCGTCGCCACAACCCGGGCGGCAAAAGGCCAATTCCTTTTCTTCCATGGCGCACCAACATCCAACCCTACGGGCCGCATATCCGCTCATGTGCCATTTAACGATAGTATTATTTACTGGGATCATGGCACAAGAGTTACCACGAGTTGGACCGCCAACAGTTCATCATTCAATAAAAAATATTTGTATAATTTATCATCCAGCACGACTGGACAACAATTTATCGCGCGTGATGGCGTTAATTTGGTAAGCGCTGCTGGCACAAGCTCATCTACATACACGAAGCCATCTACACATACATTTTATTTGGCGACTGGATATGCGGGCAGCGGAGAATTTCATACCGGCGTTATATCAGAATTCATCGTATATGCGCGCAAGCTGAATACCACTGAAAGGAGAATTCTCCAATCCTACCTTGCCGCCAAACACGCCAATCCGGGAGGCGCGGGTGCAGCCAATCGTTATACCAACGCGGCTGGCTATGGCTATCACGTCGGCGGGATCGGGCAGGAAAGTGATGGGTCGCTCACCACTGGCACCTCTGCTGGATTGACCATCGCCAACACCTCTTTCCTTGCCACGGGTAATTATGTGTTGGCCGGATTGCCCGCCCTATCCCCTTCGACCGGCAGTGCCGCCACCGAAACGCCCACGGGCTATAAATCGCGTTCGCAGCGTATCTGGTATCTCAACCGGACAGGCACCGGGACCGGCGCAATCTCGCTGAGCTTCAAACTAGCCGATCTGGGGGTGACGGCTACCAGCGGACAACGATTGGCTTTGTTATCACGCAGCGCAACGACCGGCACGTTCACCACGCTCGCGACCGCCAATTATGCAGGCAGCGGCACCGCCAGCTTTTCGATCAGCAATCCGCAGTCCGGCTATTATGCGCTGGCGCTTGAACCGGTGCCGATTGTCACGGCGGCGTTGACCAATAGCGTCCAATCGGATGGCATCAACAGCAGCGACTTCAAGGCTATTCCCAATGCCCTGATCAAAGCCAGCGCCAATATGACCAATAGCGGGCCGGGCAGTCCGGATAGCAACAGCACGACCCTGACCATCCCCGTCCCTGCCAATACGACATTTTATGTCGGCGATATCGGTGCGACCGGCGCAGGGCCGGTGACATTCAACCAAGGTTCGCCGACATCCGCCCTGACTTATACATATACCGCGCTTGGCAGCAGCAGCGACGGGCTGGAATTCTCGAATGATTCCGGCGCAACATGGACCTATAGTCCGGTGCCGGATGCCCAGCAGGGCGATGCCAATATCACCCATGTGCGGATCAATCCGACCGGCAGCTTCGCCACCAGCACCGCCTCCCCCTTTCCTAATTTCAGTGTGGATTACGGCCTGTTGTTGAAATAGGCGATGGCCGCGATATGCGGCTTATTTTCCCATGCCCAGGAATGAAAAGCTGTCATTGTCCAGCTTCAACCGGGCAGCGACATATATGCCTTGATCGGTATTGCGGGCCGCCGAGAAATCGCGATCGCGATAGCCCTGCACATTATATCCGATCGACAACAAGACGTTGGTCGCGGGGGTGATCCCGATTTCTGGACCATAAGAAAAGCTGAGGCTATTATCCATCAGATTGGCCCGGATACTGGTGCTGCCCCCAAGGTCGACAAATTCATTCAGTCCCCAACGACCATCAAATCCTGCGATCAGCGTGGTCCCGGCAAGGTCGAAATCCCCCAATTTATCGAAATTATAGCGCACTGCCGCGAACAGGCTGGCTTCGCTGCGCTGGATGAACTGGCTGCCGTCCTGTTCCTTTGGTGACCAGTTCAGGGCCACTGACCCGATGACACGGGTGGAACGCGCATCTCCCGTCACCGTAAAGGCGTTGCCTGCGATATCCGGCGCGCCGGCAGTGATATTGCGCACGCTATCGGCACGTAGTTCCAGCTTGCCCAACACGGCATAAGGGGCATCGGCAGGGCGATGCGCCACCGCCAGCGTGCTATTGATAACAGCGCTCGATGCCCCGCTTGCTGTTGTCGCCCGCGTCCAGCCAAAAGACCCGCCGACCATGCTGCCTTCACCCAATTGGCGAATAGCGCCCAGCGTCACGCCCTTGCGATCATCATCCTGACCGTCACGATATTCGCCCCGGCCAGAAATGCTCCAAGGGCCGTTGCGCCATGTCGCGCCGGTGGTGAACGCCGTATAATCATATTCCAGCCTGCCCCCTTCGGCGACACGCCCGCCGCTTGCGGGCGGTTGTGCGGGGTTGTTTGTATTATTGGCGGCGCTTTCGCCCAGATTGCGGGCTGCATCCACGGTCGCGCTGACGGACAAATGGCGGTTGACTTCGAATGTCTGGGTCAGGCCAAAAGAGGCGAAGGCGCGCTTGCCCTCTTCGGTCTGTGCCTCTTGGCCAAGCCCGGTCATGATGCGCGCGCCTTGCCATGGCGATACTTCCAGCCCGGCCCGCGCGGTACGGCTATCGCCACGCGTGCCATTGGCGATTTCATAGCTGCCGACCAGACGCACATCCTTGCTCAGGTTGTACCGCGATGTCAGGCGATGGCGCGCGGGTAAATCCACGGCTTCGCTCTTGCCGAGTGCCAGCGATGTGGAGGCTGCTATTTCCAGCCTGTTATCGAACAGCCTTTGGGTCGCCCCGCCTTCCAGCACAGTTGAACTGACCTGCTGCCCATCGAACCTTGTATCTCGCATCGTCGCCAGCCCGATGCGCGCATCGGTGTGCCGGGTGCGATGAACAGCGCCAATCTGCACCGCCGTGCGATGCGTGGCATCGCGCAAACTGTCGTCATCCCATGCGCTGGCGGTGAGCGACACGGATTCACTCATTTCATAGCGTGCATCGAGACCGAATTTACGCCGCCCGCGTTCCGCGCCGCTCATCTGGCCCAGGCCGAAATCCTGCGAGGCCGAACGGGCATAAGCGAGCAGATCGAGTCGACCTGCATGATGTTCAGTTTCGATCAGCCACGCATCGGCCTGCGCCCCGCCCTGAAAGCTGCGTCCGGCTTCTGCCCGCACTTCGGTCGCGTTGCTGAGGCGAAGGCGGACATCGACGGCGGCAAGGTCTGTGCGGGCATCGGCGTTGGCGTTGCCGTTCAATGTATCGCCGGTATCGGTGATGATCGTGCTGCCAATGCGCAGCTTGCCATTTTTCGTCGTCCAATCGGTGCGAAGACCTGCATTTACAGGGCCACCGCCTGCGAGATGATCAAGTTCAAAGTCGATCACCACGAATTGTGGATTCAGATCAGGATCCCGGCTCAACACCGGCTCCTTGAAACGGATCGTGCCGGAAATCACGTCAATGTCATAATCGACAAATCGTTCCAGCGTGCGGCGCGAGACGATCACTTCAGAACGGAAACGGTCGCGCACTTCAAGCGTGACAGATTCGCTGCCGATAATGATTCCACGGCTCGACAGGCGTTAAGGGCCGGAAATGCCGCCACCCTGAAATTCATCACGACGATGGGTGGAGAACACTTGCGCTGCAAAACCGGCCATATGCAAACCGCCGCGCATAATCTCGCCACGCACCCCGGTGGCGGTGCGGAGATAGCGGCCAAGCTGGGTCTGGTCGAAGCCTGCATCAAAATCGCCATATTGGGCGGTTAGCCCGCGGCCTTCGACCCGCACATAGAATTTGTCGCGGCTGGCGGCATCGAACAATCGCTCCGAACCATCGGCAAAGACAGAATAATACGCACGCGGGTCAAGCGCGCCTTGCAGATTCTGTTCATCGCGCTGCTTGGCGCTATCATAAGCTGCCGTGACCAAAATGTCGTTCGTCACCGGCCCCTTGGCATAGACCGCGACCCGCGCATTGCGCCCGAGGTCGCTGTCAAAATCCGTCGTTCGTTGCATCTGATCGGCGACATCGACCGCCCCGACACCCGCTTCCACCAGGCCGGTGACAGTCCATGCCTGCTTGCCCGGCATGATCCAGCTATCCAGTTCCTGACGGCGGGTTTGTTGGCCATCTTTGAACGCAAATTCCATGTGCAGCTTGCCACTGGTCATGGTTGGGGCCAGCTCGACATAGGCGATGCCGTCATCGCCCTTCACCAGCCATCGCGGCGCGTTGGCACCGGCGCCGGACAATGCCTGCGATTGCCGCGCGTCGACCGCTTCGGCGCTTTCATAAGGCGATGACAGGATGAAATCGCCGGTAAGCCCAGCATGAACAGGCCGCCCCGACCGATCCGTCACGCGCAACGCCAGCATGGGCCGGGTGACGCCATCGGCGATCAGGCGGCTACGTTCCGGCAATAGTTCAACCTTCGCAGGCGTGCCGACAAAATGCACATCACGGGTGAGCGTGGACAGGAGCTTGCCCTTTTCGCTGCGCACCAAAGCGGTCAGATGCGTCACTTCGCCATCAAGTGGAATGCCACGCCATAGGCTGACGGCATAAGTGCCGCCCGGGGCCGTTGAAATGTTATCGAACGCCACGGGATCGACGGGCTGGCCATCGACCAGCAGTTCGATTTTTTCGGTGACCATATGTCGGATCGCCACGCGCACAGCCGGGGCGCGTGGATTGTGATCTGGCGCGGGGAACAGAAATGCGGTCGGGCCATTGCCCTGTTGCAGCCAATTCACCTCTGCCCCCGCCGCCGCGCGGCTGTCCATTTCATCGCGCGCAGGGACTGCTGCAAGAGGTGCCTTGCTCGCTGGGGCGACTTTTTTCTCCGGGAGAAGCGTAAAGAAATCCGCCGTCATCAGACTGCCGCCCTGCCCGATCACGAAACGCGATTGCGCACTGCCAGCACTGCGGGTCGATTGGGTGCAATCGATGAACTTGCCGTCCTTGGGAAGCGTATTGGATTGCGCCTGCACGACATGGCTGCCGGGCAGCAAGCCGGTGAAATGATAGCGCCCTTCGGCATCGGTAATGGCGAAGCTGCCATCTTCCAACACCACGCGCACACCCGCAATACCCTCATGCGGGGCGGCGACATCACAGCCGCCCGCAACGATCCGCCCCAATATGGTCATGCGGGAGGCAAGGTCTTCGCGCTCGATCCGCACGATTGCGCCTGCATCGGCAGATATGCCTTGCCGATCGGTGGCCGTCACCCGGTTGATCGCTTGGCCTGCATTCGCATCTGGCCGCACCGTCATCGCATAGGTGATTATGCGGCTTTTGCCAGGCGCAATATCACCAAGCGAGAGCGTCAGCTTCCTGCCGTCCGAGGCGAAATCGGCCATGTTCGCTGCAACGGGCGCACCATCGATCCTCAGGCTATCGCGACGAAAGCGCAGCGCCGGTGCCGGGATGTCCACCAGTCGCACGCCACGGTTGGCGCGCCGTTTATCCGCATTCTGCACGGTGATTGTATAGACCAGCATATCGCCCGGCAAAGCGTTGGCCCGCGAGACCGTCTTGGTCAGCCCCACTGCCGTCGCCGGACGGTCCAGTGGAATATCGACACGCACCGGTTCTGGCCCAGCCACGGCAAAACTGCCACCAAATGAGCCGTCCCCCAGCGCCAGCGGCTGGCCATCGGGGCGGCGCAGCACTGATAATTGCGCGATATTGGCCTTGGATGGCCCGCTATAGGGTGCAGGCGGTTCGGCCAGCAGCCGGTAATTGCCAAAAGCCGTCAATGGAAACTGATATTCGCCCGGCAACATCGGATGACGATTGCCTGCGCCATCTGTCACGACTTCACCTGTCATCATCGTCGATGGCCATGGCGTTACCCCATCCGGGCCAAAAACGCGCGCAGGTGCGCCAGTCGCGGCGTCCACCAACGTCATTCGCACGCCATTGATCGGAGAACCATCCTCGCTATCGAACACAAGCCCGAACGGGTCGGCCAGAATTTCCACCTGCGTTGAAGCGATCACCGCCTGCACAGAGGCGATGCTGAATTCGATCTGGACCTGATCGCCCGGCGCCACGCTCAGGCGACAATCGCCCTGCACCGGCGCAGGAGGATTTCCCACGGTGGGGATAGCGCCAATGAACACCCCGCTATTGGGCGCTGTCTCGAACACGGTGATCGCCTCGCGCTCGCCGCTATTGATCATCAACGTGGCAATGACGCTATCGATATGGTTCGCATCGTTATTGACGCTGGCGGACCTGAGGCTGACATACATCACTTCGCCGAGATAGAGCTTATTGGCACTTTCAAGCGCGTTGATCTCGGCATCTCCGGCGGTAATGGAGGAAATATTGATTTTTTGTCCACCGCAGACAGATGGCATATAATTGATCTGCTGCTCGGTGCTGGCGCCGCCTGTCGATGGTTTGAATACCTCCACAGTGCCCGCAGCCTGTTGCACCGCGATTGTTACTGTGTTGGAAGCGATCGATAAGGACCTGCCTTGCTCTACCCATCGGGCGGCAGCAGTATTATGAATAGTCTGCGCCTTGGCGATGGATACACCCATGCATAATGTTGCGTAGAACAAGGCAAGGATGTATCCGATACGCTGCAAAATACTCATCACCTCTGACACTTATGCAAGGGGTGGCGCGCCTGTAAGATCACGCGCCACCTGTTCTTTTTATTGGGGTTTAGTTGCCCGACTTAGTTAATCGTGGCACGATAGATGACGGTTTTGGTTTCCGTCGCGGCAACGCTGCTCAGCGTACCGGTTACGGAGCCTGATGAGTAGCTGCCACCCGCAGAGCCATCGCTATTGCATGCCCCCGATGAATAAGTGCCGTTGAGAAAAATCCCAAAGGTTGAGTTGTAGCTGATTTCGCTGGGCAGCGGGTCCGTGATCGTCACACTGGTTGCCGAGGCGCTGCCGGAGGCGTTAGCCACGGCGATGCAATATTCGATCGTCGCGCCGGGTATCGCCTTGGGATTGGTGGTCCCGTTCACCGGGTCACTGATGACCTTGCTGGTCTTGGTGACGCTCAGCGTAGCCGTGAAGACGAGATAGTCATTCTTGATCGAAAAAGCGGCATCACGCGCGGAATCGGTGGCCCCGGCGCTATCGGCAAAGACGGTGTCCATCGAACTGGTGTTCGAACCAGCGGTCTCTGTCAGGGTAGCACCCTTGCTGCCCGAGCTGCCGCCTTCTACGCCGGTGGCAGTCAAAACAATCGTCGCATCATCGCCATTCAGACGACCGAGTGGCACATCCGACAATACGAACACCGTCTTGCTGGCATCGGCCACCAGCTCATCAAGATACGTCACCAACGTATCTGTGCCGGAATTATAGGTGCCATTGGCATTGGTATCGACATAGATTTTCACGTTCGAGGTGTCGAAATTATCCGTGGCCCCATAGGCGCCTGTGCTGCCACTCTGCTGAGCGACCGTCAGTGCGAAATCGAGCGTTGCGTTCGAAAGATTGGTCACGGTGAAAGTGGTGATCGCTGCACTTTGGCCCGGCGACACCGATGTCGCGCTTGAACCGACCCGGGCGATAGTGACGTTTACCTTGCGGTCGACGGTGATGGTATTGGACGCTGTCACCGAATTTTGCGACACGCCACCCACCTGATAGGCGATGGTGGCCGTGTTGGTGATGGTCGTACCGGCTGCGGTGCTTGCAGCCATGGCGTTAGCTGAATGGAGCATGGCAAGCGCCAAGACGCTACCCATGGTCAGCATTTTGCTTTTGTTACTCATACGCTAATCCTTACTTGTGAACATGGCCGTTAAAGATCCGGCGTCGTTTGAAACATTCAATTCATGGCGTCAGCGGACGATGGCATTATAGGCCAAGACGCCTGATGCCCCCGCCGCGACCGAGGCCAATGTCCAGCGCACATGCGTGGCATCGGCTGCCTGTGCCGGTCGCGTGCCGCCCTGCCCGTCCGGCACGGTCAACAACGCCAACCGCCCCCAATTCTTACCGCCATCGACTGAAACCTCCAGCAACCCCGTGGCATCGGACGCGAGCGTGACGCCTTCCGGGATCGGGTTGGTGACGACGAAGTTCTTCACGACCATCGCGCCATTATTGTGATAGGCGGTAGAAAAGATCAGCCGATCGCCCGGCACCACGATCTTCGGCTCGGACAATATATGTTGTTCCTTGCCATTTTGGACCACGATCTTGTCGAGCTTCACATCGCCTTTCAACTCCACCGGTGACGCAGCTTGCGCCAATACGGAAGGGGCATGAAAAGCGGCGATAAATGCGCCCAGCAACAACAGATTTTTACGCATCACACACATCCTCAATTGATCTTGACGTCGAACTTGACGGTCTGATTGGTGCCGCCAGCTATAGTGCCAAGATTGACATTGACACCGCTGGCAGATGCATTGCCCGCATCACTGTCGCTGGCATCGCTCAATGACGCCCCCTCAAGCTTCAACGTGCCATTTTGATAAGTCGTGCCTGTCGGGATGACATCGGCAATTTGCAGCCCTTCGGCCTGTCCGGTGCCGGAAACGGCAGCGGTGATTATATAGGTCACGATGGCACCCGGCACCGGCTGTGTGCCGCCAAACGGGTCGACAATGTTCGCCGATTTCGTCAGGGTCACTACCGCGAGGCTGGCGAGAAGATCGTTGTTGGCAAATGCCAGTGCGCCGGACGCGCCGACAACGGCATCCGTGGAGCTTGTCCCCTGTCCCGCATAGGCTGTGCCAGCGCTGCCTGATCCGGTTACCGCTTCCGCAGAAAGTTGCACGCTGCTGGTTTGCATATCGCTGGCCGATGCAGGCAGGCTCACCACCACAAATATCCGGACCATGCCATCAGGCGCAATCGATGGTGTTGCATTATGGTTGGTAAGCTGCAGATCGACACCGGCATCATAGGCATTGTTGCCATTGCTATCGATGGCGATAGCCTGCACCACCGCATCGAATTGATTGCCCGCGACTGCCGGGTCTACATGGATGTTGAAAGCCTCGTCGCCATTGCCCGTGTTGGTCACGGCATAGGTCAACACCACCTGATTAGAACCGATGGTGGTCGTCGAGCCAGACAGGCTTGAAACGGCCACATCTAGCAGTTCATCAACTTTGACCGAAAGCGTGTTCGACTGCACCGATCCATTCATCGTGCCTGCCGTGTAGGTGGCAGTGGCCGTGCTCTGGATCAGCGTGCCGGCAGAAACCCCGGCAGCAATAACGCTGGCTGGATGAACAGCCGCGATGGCTGTGGCGACGAGTCCGAAAAATCGGACATGCTTAATGAACGCATACTTACTCATGAGACCTATTTATCCGAAAATCCTAAATAAATCATAAACTGATCGGAATCGGATGCATTGCCTCAGCCTCATAAATTTTTATTGACACCCACGTCTCATAACACTTGCCATTTCATCGCCGCACGCCTTGAATGTATCTCACCAATATGGATCAAAATATCTTCCTCCTCGGCACCATCTTGCTGGCTACCTCCTTGGTGTTCGTTTTGCTGTTCCGGCGTTACGGGCTTGGCGCTGTGCTGGGCTATATCGTGGCAGGCATTGCAGTCGGGCCGTCCGGTCTGCAACTCGTGTCTGACGCGCATGTCATCATGCGCTTTTCCGAAATCGGCATTGTCCTCCTGCTCTTTTTGGTGGGTCTCGATCTCGCACCCCGGCGTCTGTGGCGATTGAAGCGGGAAATCCTCGGCCTCGGCCTAGCGCAGGTCGTGTTGGCGGGACTTGCGCTGGCGGCTGGTCTGCTGCTGTTCACAAGTTTTACCCCGGCGGCGGCATTGGCATTGGGCCTGCCGCTCGCTTTGTCATCAACGGCACAGGTGTTGCCGATGCTGCAATCCGAGGGGCGTCTGAACTCTCCTTTAGGCGAACGCGCCTTTTCGATCCTGTTGTTTCAGGACCTTTCGATCGTGCCATTACTGACGATTGTGGCCGCCTTGTCGCGCGCGCCTAATCTGGATGTACCGGTCAATCCCTTGGTCGTGGTCACGCAATCATTGCTGGCGATCATCGTGCTGGTGGCGGCAGGACGGTTCTTGCTGGTGCCAGCGCTCCGCCTGATCGGCCATTATGCCGAACGCGAATTGTTCATCGTTGCGGGGCTGTTGGCGGTATGCGCGAGCGCGGGGTTAACCAGTGCCATCGGCCTGTCCCCGGCCTTGGGTGCCTTTATCGCAGGCGTGATGCTGGCAGATTCGCCGTTTCGGCATGAGCTGGAGGCGGATATCAATCCATTCCGTTCAATCTTGCTGGGTCTGTTTTTCCTGTCGGTCGGGATGCTGCTCGACATTCATGCGGTGCTGGAACGTCCCTTTTTCGTCCTTGCCATGGCGGCGATGGTGATCTGCATCAAGGCTGCGGTGCTGTTCGGTATTGCCCGCCTGTTCGGCGCGCCACAGCGCGGCGCGCTCATCCTTGCGTTGTTGCTGAGTCAGGGCGGGGAGTTCGCCTTCGTCATTTTCGGCGCAGCACAGATGGCGCTGCTGATCGCGCCGGAAACCGTCAGCATCTTCAACGCGGTCGTCACCGTATCGATGGTCGCGACGCCATTTCTGATGCTGCTCGCCAAGAAAATGGGCGATATCACGACATTGGAGCCAAGCCCCGCCATCGGCCAATTCCCGACCAAGTCAGCCGAAATTATCGTCGTCGGCCATGGGCGTTTCGGCCAGACCATCGCGCAAATTGCGGCAGCCGCCGGGTTCAAGATCATCTTGATCGACATTGATCCGGCACAAATCGAAATGAGCAGCTCTTTTGGCCACAAGGTCTTTTATGGTGATGGGACGCGGATCGATCTGTTGCGCAGTGCAGGCGCGGAACAGGCCCGTTTGCTGTTCTTTTGCCAAAATGGCGATGGGCTGGACCAGAACCAGATCGCCCAGATCGCAACGAGCTTTCCGCATTTATCGATCTTTGCGCGGGTCTATGATCGGGTGCAATTGATGCAATTGGCGGGCGCACAATTGGCGGGCACAGAACGCGAGGTGATGGAATCGGCCATCGCTTTGGCCCGCAAAGGCTTGTTCAACCTTGATATGACAGCATCGGAAGTGGACGACATCGTCCAGTCCTTCCGCCGACATGATCGCAAGCGCCTCTCCGCCCAGATCACGGCGCAGGATGTATATGCGGGCGATGGCGCGGATATTGAGGTTATCAAGTAGCGGATGGTTTACTGACGGCGCCCGCTCCGCCATAGGGGCGTCAACTTCTTCAATATGAGTTCTACCCCTTCATGCGCTATTTTCTGGATACCGAGTTCAACGGCTTTGGCGGCGAACTGATCAGCCTCGCGCTGGTGCCGGAAGATGGCGATCAGGAATTCTACACCTCGCTGCCGCTGCCGGAAAAAATCCATTCATGGGTCGAACAGCGCGTCATTCCCTATCTGCGCCATGTGCCGCCGGGGGTGGATTATGAAATGAGCCGGACCGAGGCCGCGATGCATATCGCGACGTATTTCGCGGGCGATCCCGACCCGGTGATTATTGCCGACTGGCCGGATGACCTTGCTTATTTCTGCGCCCTGCTGGTAACGGGACCGGGCGAAAAGGCCCCGATCAATTGCTTGCGCTTTGAATTGATCAATGGCGCGGGGTTCAGCTCTGCCGCAACCAGCAAAGTGCCGCACAACGCCTTGCACGATGCCCGCGCGCTGAAGAAATTCTACCTCGGCGAATAAGCGCCACCGCGCCGAAACAGGATCAATCCCGGCACCAAGGGCAACCAGAGGGTCAGCGCGCGCAGCAGCATTGTCGCCGCTAGCGCCGCTTCGATCGACACCCCCAGCACATGCAGCGTCGCCGTGCAGGCGACTTCAAAGCTGCCTAGCCCGAATGGCAAAGGCGCAAGCGTCACCGCGACCGAGGCCATGATCAGCCCGATCAATGCCGTGGCAAAACCCACATCCTGTCCCAGACCATGTAGGCAAGCAAAGAGAGTGGCGGCATCAAGGCTGAATATCAGGGCGTTGCACAAGGTCACTTGGGCCAGCGCATTGCGATCTCGCAATAAATTGGCTGGGGCAAGTCCAATCGTGCGCAACAGTGCCGCGACCAGCCCAAAATGCCCGAGCCATTTGGGCAATGGCCTGCGCCCGCGATGATGCAGCCATAACGCCATGGCGGGAATGAAGATGGCGACCATCATGAAACAGGCAATAATACCCGCCATGAACAAGGTCGCATCGTCCTGCCGCCACAATAGCCACAAGGCCAATAAGGCAAAGGCGATATAAGCGGCATAATAGCCGATCATCGATAGCAGCAGCACCGCCACCGCCACGCCGCGTGAGATGTTGGTCTTGATGAGCTGATTAACCAGCAGAATATTACCGCTCATCCCGGCGGTCGGCAGGGTCTGGTCGATGAACAATTTCAACAAGGCGATCCGCATCAAAAAGAGGAAGCTTGCATCCTCCCCTGCTCGCCGCAAAATCATCCGCCAGCCGCTGGCGAGGCTGACATAGGTGCCAAGCTGCAACAACAGGGCAACGGCAAGCCAGAGAGGCTCTGCTTGTTTGGCAAGTGTCAAAAAATGCGTAAAATCGGCGACATGCCGGACCAGCATGATCAGGCCAATTATTATAATGCCCATCAGCCAGAAATGCCATTTCCCGTGTGGCATGATGGCGATCACCCCCGGCCCAACCCGGCACGCGACCCGATGACCCGATGATAGAACCATCGCTTCGCGATCTCCGTCGCCACGATATAGGCGATGAGAATGGCCCCGACAGTCGCCATTTCAGACATGGAAAGCGGCACAAACCCAAATACCCGGCTGAAGCCCCCCATAAATGGAATCGCCAATGTCGCGATCACGGCAGCAATCGTCGACCATAATAATAACGGGCTGGGCGTGCTGCGAAAAACGCTACTTTGGGTGCGCAGGATGAGGACCACCGCCAATTCGGTTAGCAATGAAATCAGGAACCATGATGTCTGGAACACCGCCTCGCCTGCATGAAACACGCGCAACAGCAGCGCAAAGGTGATGATATCGAAGATCGAACTGATCAGCCCGAACATGATCATGAAGCGTCTGATTTCCTTGATATCCCAGCGTTGCGGCGTTGAAATCCGGTCCGGGTCGACATTGTCGCTTGAAATCGCCATCGACGGCAGGTCCGACAGGAAGTTGTTGAGCAGGATCTGCTTGGCGGCCAATGGCAGAAACGGCAGCAATGGCGTCGCCAGTGCCATGCTGATCATATTGCCGAAATTCGCACTGGTGGTGATCGAGATATATTTGAGGGTGTTGGCAAAGGTCTGCCGCCCCTCCTCAACCCCCATACGCAAGACATCAAGATCGCGGCTCAACAAGATAATATCGGCGCTATCACGCGCGACATCGACTGCTTGTTCAACCGAAATGCCGACATCCGCCGCATGCAGTGCGGGTGCATCATTGATACCGTCGCCCAGATAACCAACGCTATGGCCGGTGGATTGCAGCGCGCGGACGATGCGTTCCTTTTGCTGTGGGTCGATTTCCACGAATATATCGGTGCGCGGCGCCAGATGCCATAGAGCCTCATCCTTTAGCTTGGACAATTGTTCGCCGGTCAACATCGCATTGGCATCCAGCCCGACCGCCTGCGCCAGATGCGCAGTGACATAGCGATTGTCCCCGCTGATGACTTTGATACGAATGCCAAGCCGCGCCAGATGGCGTATCGCATCCGCTGCTTCTGCCTTGGGTGGGTCGAAAAAGATCAGGAATCCTCGAAAAACCATCTCCGTTTCAAGCTCGCGCTTATGATGAGGATCTGCCAGGACGGTTCTCGTCGCCAGCGCCAGCGCGCGAAAACCCTCATTGCCCTTTTGCTTCACCACCTCTTCCAATGCCGCCCGTCCTGCCGGATCTAGGGGGACGTTCTTGCCGTCTTGTTCAACCCATGTGCAAATATCGAGAATATTGGCAAAGGCCCCTTTGGTAATGATGAGATGCTGCGTCGGGATAGCGTCATCCGCCAGCATGACGGTGAGCCGCCGCCGCTGGAAATCATAAGGAATTTCATCGATTTTTCTAAAACCAGCCGTGGTTTTTCCCGCGCTTTTTCCGGCTTGCATGATGGCCATATCAAGCGGGTTTTCAATCCCCGTTTCAAACGCCGCGTTGAGAAAAGCGAGACGCTGCACTTCGTGCGATGGCCGCTGGCTTGAATCCAGCGACTCTTTCAAAATAATCGTCCCTTCTGTCAGCGTGCCCGTCTTGTCGGTGCATAGGATGTCCATGCTGCCGAGATTCTCGATGGCTTCAAGCCGCCGCACGATCACGCCGCGCTTGCCCATTGCCCGCGCCCCCGCCGATAAGGTCACGCTGACAATGGCAGGCAATAACTCCGGCGACAGTCCGACCGATAATGCCACCGCAAACAACAGGGATTCGATCACCGGGCGGCCAATCAGCAAATTGGCGGTAAGCACGAAGATCACGATCAGAATCATGACGCGGATCAGCAAATAGCCGAATTGCCGCACCCCGCGCGCAAAGTCAGTCTCAGGTTCCCGCGCACGCAATCGCGCCGCAATGGCCCCGAACTCCGTATGTTTCCCGGTCGCGACTGCCAATATCTTGGCGGTGCCGCTGCGCACCGATGCGCCCAGAAACACCATATTGCTGCGCGCGTTGAGCCCGGCATCCGGAGCGATCACGCCGGGGCGTTTTTCGACCGGGAAGGATTCGCCGGTCATGCTGGCTTCGCTGACAAGGAAATCATTGGCCTCCATCACCAAGCCATCGGTTGGGATCATATTCCCCGCAGATAACAGGATGATATCGCCTGGCACGACTCCGGTGACAGCCACGCATTTTTCCACCCCATCGCGGATCACACGGGTATTGAGCGCCAGCCGGTTACGCAGTGCCGCAATCGCGTTCGAGGCGCGAAACTCCTGAAAAAAGCCGAGCAAGCTACTGCCCAACACGATCGCGAGGATGATCCCGGCGTCGATCCATTCCTGCAATAATAATGAAATGGCCGTCGCAAAGAGCAGGATCAGCACCAACGGGCTTTCAAATTGCCGCAGCAACAGCCGAAACATGCTCATCCGAGAATCATCTTCGACGCTATTTGGCCCAAAAATCGCCAATAGCGAGGCCGCCCGCGCAGACGTCAGTCCGTTTAAATCGCCACCCATGGATTCGGCGACATCTTCGACCGTCTTCGCCCAATAGGGTAGTTCTGCAATGCGCGGCTTGGCCATGAACATCCTCGTTGATGGAGTACAGCGACCATGTTGTGCATTTTGAACACATCATAGCGCACCATTGGCCTTCTTTCGCAAGAAACAAGTCTTGCAGCACCATCAGCAAGTGAGAGAAAATATAGAGGCTTGGAAATGAGGGATGCAAAACTGCCGCCCAAATGAAAACGGGCGCCACTCCCGTAGGAATAGCGCCCGTCTCTAGCTCGTCTCACTCAGATGAGTGAGGCGCTCTGCAATCCGAAATTATTCGGCAGCAGCAGCGTTGCCGGCAGCCGGAGCTTCAGCAGCGTTGGCATCAGCAGCCGGAGCAGCTTCAGCAGCGTTGGCATCAACAGCTTCAGCAGCGTTGGCATCAACAGCGTTAGCGTCTTCAGCGACGACTTCAGCGGCGTTCGCATCAACAACGTTAGCTTCTTCAGCCTTGTTGCAAGCTGCGAGGGTCATCAGGCCAGCGGCGGCAACCGCGAAAGCAAATTTGTTCATAGGTCAGCTCCCAGAAATATGGAGAACCGGCCCAACGCCGTCTCCTAAAGTCCCCCATAATGATAGGGATTAAGCCTTGCAACGGGAAAATGACGCATTGCGGTATTAATTCGATGCATTTTTTAGCTTTCCCGGACGTTTGCGCGATTTTGCGATATCGGGAAATGGTTCAGCAGCTGTTCATTTCCCGATGAATCACCACTTCGGCAGTAGGGAAATAGAATCGATTGCTTAAACGCTGGTGGCGATTGCCGATTCATGAATCGTGCGGCAAGCTTAGCTGGCAGGTAGCGCGACCCTGCCAGACTGCATGATATTAAGAACTGATCGGGGAAATGCCACCGCACTCGCTTGGATAGCCAAGCGCCGCCAAGCCATCGGCTAATCGCAACATGCATGTGTTCAGCCGATCATGATCGGTCGACCGAATAACGAAATTCGCGCCGACCCGACCTTCGCGGAAAAAGGGATAGCTACCTATCTGGCATCCCTCATGATCGCGTTCGGTCTTGGCCAGCAGATCCGCCACTTCGCTTTCCGCGACCCAGCATCCTAGCGTATCGGACAGCAAGGGCTTTCCGCCCTCCAATTTACCATTCAATCCATCGAGCATCATTGCGGTGATGCTGGGCACCCCCGCCATAATGAGGATGTTGCCCGCACGAATACCGGGCGCGCCTGATACCTTGTTTTCGATCAACTCTGCCCCTTGCGGCACGCGCGCCATGCGTAAACGCGCCTCAGTCAGTCCGCCACGCGTCTCATAATAATCATGCAGTATCTTTTCGGCATCCGGATGTACGACCACATCGACGCCCAAGGCTGCCGCAATCGCATCGACAGTGATATCGTCATGGGTCGGCCCGATGCCGCCAGTGGTGAAGAGATAATCATGCTTCACCCGCAAGTTGTTCACTGCCTCGACAATCGCGCTTTCAACGTCCGCGACCACCCGCACCTCTTTAAGGCGAATGCCCTGAATATTAAGCCAGACCGCGATTTGGCTGATATTCTTGTCCTGGGTGCGCCCCGACAGAATCTCATCGCCAATGATGATAAGGGCGGCAGTCCAGATGCGTTCTTTTGTCATGGGAAAAATCCATAGCGGCAATGCGAGGCTTTCGCTATAGCCCAGCGCCATGGCACAATATGAATTTATCACCGATGAGGGCAAGCAAAGCCGATCCGGCGCGATCAAGCTTTACAATGCCTCAGCCTTTGAAGGCATGCGCAAAGTAGGACGGATTTCTGCGGAAATCCTCGATGCATTGGTCCCTGTCATCGTTCCCGGCATTACAACGCAAGAAATCGACGACATTGTCCGGCGCCTGACGCTGGAGGCTGGCGCGATCCCGGCAACCCTGAATTATCGCGGTTTTACCCATAGCTGCTGCACCTCGATCAACCATGTCATTTGCCACGGTATTCCGGGGCCTAAGGTGTTGAAGGACGGCGATATCGTCAATGTCGATGTGACGTCGATCTTGGATGGCTGGCATGGCGATTGCAACCGCACCTATCTGGTCGGCGATGTGGCGATCAAGGCCCGGCGGCTGGTCGAGGTTACCTATGAATGCCTGATGCTCGGCATCGAACAGGCAAAGCCTGGCAATCATATGGGCGATATCGGCCATGCAATTCAGGTCCATGCGGAAAAGCATCGTTATGGCGTGGTGCGCGATTTTTGCGGCCATGGCATTGGCAGGCTGTTCCATGATGCGCCGGAAGTGCTGCATTTCGGACGTCCCGGCACCGGGCCTGAAATCAAGCCCGGCATGTTCTTTACCATCGAACCGATGATCAACATTGGCCGGCCCGAGGTGAAGGTGCTGGACGATGGCTGGACGGCCGTGGCCCGCGACCGTTCACTTTCGGCGCAGTTTGAACACACGATCGGCATCACCGAAACTGGCTGCGAAATCTTCACCAAAAGCCCGAAAGGGCTTGATCGGCCTTTTTAAGGATCGGCCTAATTGTGAGTCATGCTGAACTTGCTTCAGTATCTTTATCCTTAGCTACCCTCCTCCCCATCGCGCGCCTCGCGTGCATGGGCGGGTGGGCATTGCGACTTTTGTCCTTTTGAACTGCGCTTGGCTGCGGTCTTGGCGAACTCCGCCAAATTCAAACCACCCGATTTATCGCCATCGGCGGCGGCGAATTTGTCGCTGGTTTTCACCGCATATTCCAGCAGACTGAGCTTGCCATCATGATCGCTATCCAGCCTGGCGAATGCTTTTTGGCGGCTCATCATATATTCCGGGCGGGTTACCAGCCCGTTGCGGTCACGGTCGTAGCGATTGAAGCGTTTTCGTTCGCGGCTGATCGGGCTCGCCTCGGGCGACTCCAGCGTTTCAGGCATCGCATTGCCCGGCGGTGGCGGCGTCTTGACGAGCAGGCTGACTGGCTGTGGCCGTGCATTGCCCTGCCAAAAGAAGAACCCTGCCGCCATCAGGCATATTGCCACCCCGCCACCAGCAAGAAAACGCCACATCGCACAAACTCCACTACGCGAACAATGGCTTAACTCTATGGCAAAGCGCGTTTAGGCGCAATCATCCATCACCAGCCACTCATCCGGTGCCACGCCATGCGGCAGACGCGGGCAACTGCGCCGCCACCGACACGCTGCGCATCCCTGCGCGATAGCCACGCAAGCGCCCCCGCTGCGCGTTGCGACTTCGGCAACCGCCCCGGTCCTTGCGCTGGCATTAATCGCTCCGCCAGTGCCAAGGCCCGCTCCTGCACCGCGCCAGCAGGCAATTTACTGGCAAAATCCACCAGCGCCCACACCGGCCCATGATCGACCAGTAACGACGCAGGCGGTGCGTCATCTTGCGCCATCAAGCCAAAGATCGCCCGACCGCGAAACTCGGCGAATGCGGCCAGTTCATCATCATCCGGCTCGCCCTCTTGCACCAGTTGCTGCCAGCCGATGGCGATTGCGGATAGTTCCTCCCGGTCAAACCCCTCGCCCGCAATCGCCAGCGCCGCCAGCACCGGCTCCGCGGGCGGTGTCGTGTGATCGAGTTTCGCCAGTTGATCAGCCCACCATTGCAGCTTGATCCGGCCTAGCATTGCTTCACGCGTGGTCAGCGCCAAAGCCTGCAACCGCGCATCCAACTGCCAAATGGCGACAATTCCATCGCGGCGAGCGGGCGGCAGATAGGACAGGATTAATGCACGCTCCGCCCCAAAAATTTCACTCATTTCAATGAATTGCATATTTTTTCCAAAGCAGGTGCATGATAAGGCCAAGCTGAAAGACGATATAGACCGGGCGTTGTGCGCGCCACAAGATCGCACAAGCGAACCACATTATGACATCATTAGCCGACTGATTTTTAGAAATATTATACCTTATGCGTGATAGTTGATCTCAGCCTTGTAACTGTATTGTGGCAGGAAATTGTAATTTGCGTATGCTGAAAAAACTTTTCAACCGCAGCAAAACCAATGCTGTCGCTGGTTCTTTCCCTCTCAAATGTGGTCGCATAGGACTGCTGCGCACTTTCCTGCGGGATAAACGCGCCAATACCGCCATGATCGTGGCGGCATGCCTGATTCCCATGCTCGCCGTGATGGGCGCAGGTGTCGATATGGCCCGCAGCTACACTGTCAGGATGCGTCTGCAACAGGCCTGTGACTTCGGTGCGCTTGCCGCAAGGCGCGCCATGACTGGCGGTACGTTAACAGCGACGAATGTGGCAGACGGGCAGAAAGTTTTCGCCTTCAACTTCCCACAAAAAACACTGGGAACAACAATATTCACGCCAACTATCAATATATCTCCGAATTCTAGCAGTACGGTTGTCGTCACCGCTAAAACAACGATGCCAACAACAATTATGAGATTATTCGCGATTACGAGCATCCCCGTCTCGGTGAAATGCGAAGCCACGATCAGCACCCCGAACAATGATGTGATGTTCGTCCTTGATACTACCGGTTCGATGGATTCTGCTATCAGTGACGGCGCAGGTGGCACCACTACCCGTTTGGCATCCCTGAAACTGGCCACAAAGGCATTTTACGATGCCCTTGGCCCCGGCAATAATGCAGATGGCCGTATTCGTTATGGCTTTGTGCCTTATGTGCAGAAGGTGAATGTCGGATATTTGCTGAAGCCCGAATGGCTGAAGTCCGATGATGGCTATTATTCAACCAGAAGGTGGTCGCCCGGCACTTATTTATATTATGACAACTACCCATTATCGACAACGCAATACAGAACAGGTGCGACTATTCCTAACCCTGTATGGTGGCATGCCATTCCCAATGAAAGCAATAATTATCCTGTTCCAGCCACGACCACTTGGGCTGGATGTATCGAAGAAAGGGATACGGTCAATACAATCACCGCCAATTCTTCGTTGACCATTCCCAGCAATGCCTATGATCTCAATATAGATCTCGTGCCGTATAATACTCAAACCCAATGGCAACCATATTGGCCAGAAGTGACATTTTGGATACGCGGCTATGATGGTTATAATCTTACTTATACATGGGCTGTCTGTCCGCAAAAGGCACGAAAATTAATGTCTTATAGCTCAAGAAGTGTGGCGCCAGTGGGTGACAATAGCGGATTGGGCAGCTTTGATAATTATATCGACTCATTATCGGCGCTTGGCGGCACGCAGACCGATGTAGGATTGATGTGGGGGGCGCGCCTGATTTCAGGGACGGGCTTGTTCACATCGGAAAATTCAACCGCGCCTAATGGTTTCAATATCAATCGTAATATCGTGCTGATGACCGATGGTGCGCTCACCGCTTACAGAGATGCATACAGCGCCTATGGCATCAACTCACAACAACCGCGCGTTGCAGCGAATACTGCGAGTGATGCCGAATTGACCGCGATCCATAATCGGCGGTTCGAAATGATCTGCAATGCCGTAAAGGCCAAGGGCATCATTATCTGGGTGGTGGCCTTTGATACAACTTTGACCCCATCATTGGCCAATTGCGCGACCAGTTCCAACCATGCGTCGGTTGCGACCAGTGCGCTCGCGCTGCGGGAACAGTTCAAGGCAATTGCCAAGAATATCGGCGGCCTGCGCGTTTCGAATTAAGATGCGGATGACGGAAATTAGGCCGGGACACATCACATCCCGGCCTCCATTTTCACTATATATAACAACCTGTTCCAGGCTGATATGCCACAAAAAATATGACGATGTTAACCCTGCTTCTTGCCGATGGCTTATCCTTTGATCGGATATAGGCTGATACAAGCTTAGTATCTGTAATGTAGCGGGAATCAGTCATTTGCAGTCGCTCAATCATCTTCGCGCCCATTGGCCAATCAATCGCGAAACTCCCTGCCGGTGGCACGCATGTAAGCGCCTGATTGACTCGAAAAGCGGTGCGACGATCATGGAATTTGCCCTGATCGCACCGACATTGATGGTGATGCTGATGGGCTTTTTCGATCTGGGCTATCGGACCTATCTGGAGGTGACTACGCGTGGCGTTCTTGAAACCGCCGCCCGTAATGCCTCCATCGGCAAATTGACCAGCGACCAAGTCGATACATTCGTCACTAGCAAGTTAAAGGGCATTAGTCCTGCCAATTCGACAATCACATTGGTGAAAAAAAGCTTTTACAGCGTTAGCCAGATCGGCAAGCCGGAAAAGATTACCGGAGATGTTGCACCCTTGGGCAGCTATAATACGGGTGATTGCTACGAAGATGCCAATAACAACCAGGTCTATGATAGTTTGAGCGGGGCGAGCGGTCTTGGTGGCCCTGATGATATTGTTTATTATGAAGTCAATATCGCAATGCCCCGGCTGTTTCCGCTTGGTGGCCTGATCGGCTGGAGCAACACATTTACCGCCAAGGCCAATACACTGATCCGTAACCAGCCATGGGCCAACCAGACCAAGCCGAGTATCCGATGCTCTTGATAAACCTCAAACAATGGCGCGGCATGTTTCGCGGTCTGATCGCTGACAGATCTGGTCTCGCCTTCATCGAACTCGCTTTATCCTTGCCCATGCTCTTGGGCGTCGGCCTGTTCGGATTGGAAACGATCAATCTTGCCACCACCCATTTGATCCTGTCGAACATGGCATCGCAAGTCGCCAATAATGCCGGTCGCGTTCGCACCTCCATTGACGAAGCCGATATCAAGGAAATCATGTTGGGCGCGGATATGATGGGTAAGAAGATCAAGTTTTCCGCCAATGGCCGTGTGATCCTGTCCAGCGTTGAATTAAATCCGACGGGCACTGGCCAATGGATCCGTTGGCAACGTTGCTTTGGTTCGAAAGCCGTATCTATCCATTACGGCGCTCAGGGCACGGGTATGAACGACAACACCCTGGCGGATGGTATCGGCCCTACAGGTCGAAAAATCTTTGCGCCCGGCGGTTCGGCCATCATGTTCGTCGAGCTGGTCTATGATTATCAGCGCCTGATACCCTTTAATATCTATGGCGCAAGGACCATTACCTATCTCGCCGCATCAGGTGTGCGCGAACGGACAGATCAAGCAATTAAAAATGCATCCAATCTGACACCCTCGAATTGTAATTATGTTTTCTTCTAGGGCGCAGCCCTAATCTCGGCCCATCACCAGTGCATCGGCGATCTGGTTGAGCCGTTCAATCGGTGGGAAACCTTCCGCCACCCATTGCCGCTCGGCAGCCTGCAACAACCGCGCGACATCCGGGCCGGGGCGCACCCCGCGGGCGATAATGTCCTTGCCGGTCAGCACAAACACCGGGCGTTGCCATGAAGAAAGCAGCGCAATCGCAGCATGTGCGCCCGCGGATCCGGACAGCAGATAACGGTCGATAGCGCTCTCTGCGCCATAGGTCCAGCCAAGCGCGCGCGGGTCTTGTGGGAAAGTATCCGCCCAACCCGCTGCCAGCATCATCCGCTTGCGCTGCGCATTGGACAGTTTCAGCCTTTGCGCCACTTGCTCCGCCAAGCCGGGATCGGGCGGCAATAATGCCGTCAATCGCCGCACCGCATCCGGCAGAATATCGCACGCTGCTTCCAGCGCAATGACAGACCGCAGACGCGCCACGCCATCCGCCACGATTTCCGGCAGAACGGGACGGAAAATGCCGATATTTTCCATCAACTCCACCGTCGCCCCCGGATCGGGTAAGCGCAACAGCGACAGCAGTTCCATCGCGATCCGTTCACGCGATAGCGCCATCAGATCATTGGCGCGGGTGATGCACGCGGCCAGCGCGTCCGTATCCGGCGCGCCATAGGCAAAGCGCGCGTAAAAGCGAAAGAAGCGCAAAATCCGCAGATGATCCTCGGCAATGCGGGTCAACGGATCGCCAATGAACCGCACCCGATGCGCCGCCAGATCATCCAGCCCACCAAAGAAATCGGTTATCTCCAGCGTATTTGGATCGGCATAAAGTGCGTTGATCGTGAAATCCCGGCGCGATGCGTCTTCCTGCCAATTATCGCTATAGGCAATCGTGGCCCGGCGACCATCGGTGGAGACATCGCGTCGCAATGTCGTGACCTCCACCGGCCCCCAAGGCAGCACGGCTGTTACCGTCCCATGCTCGATGCCGGTCGGCACGACCTTGATACGGGCGCGTTGCAGGCGATCCATCACCGCATCCGGCATCAACAAAGTGGCGCAGTCGATGTCCGCAACCTGATGCCCGAGCATTCCATCACGCACTGCCCCGCCGACAAACCGGATCAGGCCTTCATTCGCGCCCAAAATCTCCAGCAAGCCCGCCAGACCTTCCCGTCCCTCAATCACATGCAATGGTAATTTCATAACCGGCCTGCCATACGATGTCCCAGATTGACCAACATGGCCGCCGTCGCGCCCCAGATGCGTCGGTCATTCCAGATCAGCTCATAATATTCTCGCGGCTTGCCCTGCCAATGGACCTGTTGCAGCTTGAAACTGGCGGGATCGAGGATGACATCCGTCGGCACTTCGAAAATATCCGCGACCTCGCAAGGATGCGCCTTCACGGCCATATCGGGGGAGATGGCGGCCACCACCGGCGTCACGAGGAAATTGGTCACGGTGCGATATGGCTCGACAATATCGACGACCGTGACATGTTCACGCGCCAGCCCGACCTCTTCTTCCGCCTCGCGCAACGCCGCTGCGATGACATCCGCATCGCCCGCATCGACCCTGCCGCCCGGAAAGGCGATCTGGCCTGCGTGATTGGACAAATTGCCGGTGCGCTGGGTCAAGAGCACGGTTGGCCGGTTGCGATCGATCAGGCCGACCAGCACCGCCGCCGGGGTGGGTTGCATCTGAGAAACGCCGGGCATCGGCTGTTGATCGCCGAGCTTCAACAGACGCGCGTCATAATCCTGATGGGCAAGCGCGGCCCTGATCCGCTCCTCCAGCGTCACGCATCCGGCTCCAGCGGAAAAAACGCGCCATCGCTCCAGATGCCAATCGGGTCATGGCCGTCATCCAGCGCCATCTGCGCCAGTTCGTAATAGACCGGGCGGGCGATCCGCGCCTCCAGCCCATTGCGCACCATCACATAAGGGCGTGGGCCATCACCGGCTTCAGCAAAGCGTAATGGGTTGTTCGGCCCGGCGATCACGACATCATCGACATTGGTCCGAAACGCGAGGCGACGATTGGCCCCTTCCCCCTCGCTGTTGACCTCAACTGCGATGAACGGCACGTCATCGACATCGATATCGAGCTTTTCAACCGGGGTGACGAGGACATAGCCGCCATCAGGTTCGCGCCGCAAAATCGTCGAAAACAATTTGACCATCGCCGCCCGCCCGATGGGCGAGCCTTCATGGAACCATGTTCCATCCGGCTTGATCTGCATCATGCTATGCCCGCAATGCGGCGGGTTCCATTGATCGACCGGCGGCAGACGCTTGTCCGCCACGGCCTGCGCTATTTGTGCAAGGGACATGGTCGCAATATCAATTGGTGCAGCATTTTTTGCCATGGTCACGCCCTCGCATGAGTTGCCGCAATTGCCAAGCCCGCATCCTGCCGATCACCAGAGACTCTGCCCCCAAAGGCTTGACCTAAAGACGAGTTCAATCCATCAGCTTTCGCCATGCAGAATATGTCCGATCCCATCCGCCGTCGCGGCCTGTTGTTCGTCCTGTCATCGCCGTCCGGGGCCGGGAAATCAACCATCTCCCGCATGTTGCTGGAAACGGATCAGGATATCCGCATGTCGGTATCAGCCACGACCCGCGCGATGCGCCCGGGCGAAGAGGACGGCGTCCATTATCATTTCCTCGCGCCTGAAAAATTCGAGGAAATGGAAAAGGCCAATCAGTTTCTCGAATGGGCGCATGTGTTTGGCAATCGTTACGGCACGCCGCGAGCGGGGGTTGAACAGATCATCTCGGATGGCCGCGATGTGCTGTTCGACATCGATTGGCAAGGCACGCAGCAACTACACGCCACCGCCGGGGACGATCTCGTCCGCGTGTTTATTCTGCCGCCGAGCATGGCCGAACTCGAACGCCGCTTGCGCGGGCGCGGTACCGATAGCGATGACGTCATTCAAGGCCGCATGGATCGCGCGGCGGGCGAGATCAGCCATTGGGCCGAATATGATTATGTGCTCGTCAATGACGACGCCGCATTGTGCCTTGAAAAGGTGCGGCACATTCTCGCCGCCGAACGGCTGAAACGCGCGCGCAATATCGGTCTGGTCGATTTCGTGCGCGGGATGATCGGCTAAGATTGCTGGTTACAGGCGCGTCAGACGCGCTTGTAACGGAAATACCAGACTTCATGGCCGATCCGCCGCGCCTTGCGTTCATAGCGCGTTTCCGGCCAATCGTCCGGGCGCACCTGAAAATCGCGACAATCGTCGATCTGCCATTCGAAATCCGTGCGCTTGCCCATCTGCATCATCGCCCAGCGGACATAAATCGGATGATCGGTGCCGAAACGAAACTCGCCACCCGGCTTCAGCTTGGCCGCGATGCGATCGAGCGGGCCGGGATTCATCATCCGCCTTTTCGCATGGCGGGCCTTGGGCCAAGGATCGGGGTGCAATAAATAGGCGCGATCCAGCGATGCATCCGGCAAGCGGGACAGCACATCCAGCGCGTCGCCCATATGCAGGCGCACATTGGTCAGCTCATTTTCGTCGATATGCAGCAATGCGCCGACCACGCCATTCAAAAACGGCTCGCAGCCGATAAAGCCATGATCGGGCCGCATCATTGCTTGGCCCGCAAGATGCTCACCTGCGCCAAAGCCGATTTCAAGATGCAGCGGGCGATCATCGCCAAATAAAATACGGGAATCTAGTGGCCCATCGGGCACCGCGACCTGCGGCAACAATTCGTCGATCAGCTGTTGCTGCCCCTTGCGGAGCTTGTGGCCAGCACGGCGGCCATAAAGGCGGTTCAGGGTCGTGGGATCGTTCATGGCCAGCCCCATGCCCCGGTCGCGCATCCAGATCAAGCCGGGATCATCGCCTGACCTGAAAACACATCACCCCCGCCATTGAAGGCGGGGGTGATAGTTTAGTCAGATTAAAGCGCCGCCTTCAGCGCATCGACCAGATCGGTGCGTTCCCATGGGAAGAAATCGCCCTCTGGTGTGCGGCCGAAATGGCCATAGGCTGCCGACTTGCGATAAATCGGCTTGTTGAGGCCAAGATGGACGCGAATGCCACGCGGCGTCAGGCCGCCCAAAGCTTCGATTCCCTTGATCGCATTTTCCAACTGATCATCGCCGACCGTGCCGGTGCCATGGGTATCGACATAAAGCGACAAGGGCTTGGACACGCCAATCGCATAAGCGAGCTGGATCGTGCAACGCTTGGCAAGGCCAGCCGCAACGATGTTCTTCGCCAGATAGCGCGTGATATAAGCCGCCGAACGGTCGACCTTGGTCGGGTCCTTGCCGCTGAACGCGCCGCCGCCATGCGGGGCCGCGCCACCATAAGTGTCGACAATGATCTTGCGGCCCGTCAGGCCTGCATCGCCATCCGGCCCGCCGATTTCAAAGCTGCCGGTCGGGTTGATGTGATAGACCGTTTCGGACGATAACAGGTACGCGGGCAGCACATCGGCCACCACCTTCTTCACATAAGCATGCAGTTCGGCTTCTTTCGCGCCCTCGTCATAACCCTTGGCATGCTGGGTCGATACGACAATCGCGGTCGCGGCGACCGGCTTGCCATTTTCGAAACGCAAGGTGACCTGGCTTTTCGCATCCGGTTCAAGGAACGGCGCGACTTTCGAATGACGATCCGCTGCCATGCGTTCAAGGATCTTGTGGCTGTAATAGAGCGTCGCCGGCATCAGATCCGGGGTTTCGTCACAGGCAAAACCGAACATGATGCCCTGATCGCCCGCGCCTTCGTCCTTGTTGCCGCTGGCATCGACGCCCTGTGCGATCTGTGACGACTGGCCGTGCAGATTATTTTCAAAGCGGAAGGTCTCCCAATGGAAGCCCGACTGTTCATAACCGATTTCGCGCACAACATTGCGCACGGTCGCTTCGATCTCGGCCAATGCGCCCGGCGCCCATTGTTCATTCTCATAGACGCCCTTGCAGCGAATTTCGCCTGCCAGCACCACCAATTGGGTCGTTGTCAGGGTTTCGCATGCCACGCGCGCTTCCGGGTCCTTGGACAGGAACAGATCGACGATGGAATCGGAAATCTGGTCGGCGACCTTGTCTGGATGACCTTCGGAAACCGATTCAGAAGTGAAGAGATAATTGGCACGCATCGAGAAAAACCCTCGCGAGTTAGAGATATAAAGAAGTCCTTATGTCTGCCCCTTTAGCGGGTCCGCTTGCGCAACGCAATCGCAGCCAGCAGCAAAATCATTGCAAGGCCGAAAGAAAGCCTATTGCCGAATTGTGCAAAAGGCGTGGGCGTGCCACGCGCAGGCAATTGGGTCGTGATATAGCCCGCCTTGCGGAACGGCAGGGCGGCGATAATCCGCCCCTCCGCATCGACCACTGCCGAAATACCGGTGGGGGTGGAACGTAGGATCGGCATCGCCTCTTCGACCGCACGCAACCGCGCCTGCGCCAGATGCTGCGGCGGCCCCCATGATCCAAACCACGCATCGTTCGACGGGTTAAACAGGAAATCTGGCCTGTGCGCCCGATCCACCACATGGCCGGAAAAGATAATCTCGTAACAGACCTGCGCACCCATCCGTCCGAAACCAGGCAGATCGATCGTCTGCGCCCCCGGCCCCGGCCAGAAATCGAGATCACCCGGCACTAATCGCGACAGTCCTATTGCTGAAAGCCAAGGCCGCATCGGCAGATATTCGCCAAAAGGCACGAGATGTGCCTTATCGTACCGCCCGCGCAATCGCCCCTGCCCATCGACCGCAAACAAGCTGTTATGCGCGGCTTTTGCCTGATCGTCCTTACCCCAGACAATCGACACACCACCCGTCAGCAATATATCGCTTGGTCCGATCAGAGACGCAATCCGCGCCCGCGCCCAAGGTTCATCCTCCAGATAATCCGGGATCGCGGCTTCCGGCCAGAAAATGAGCCGTGGTTCCGCCCCTGCCTTCCCGCTCAACCGTGCCAGTCGGGCAAAATTCTGCGCCGCGTAATCGTCACGCCATTTGTCCTGCTGGCCGATATTCGGCTGAATGATGTGGATCAGCGGGCGCTGGGATGCCACCATCCGGCGGGGAGGCACCCTCCCCTCCAATCCATAGCCAAGTGCCAATAAAGGCAGGAAAGCAGCAATCACCGCACCACGACCATCGCGCCGCAACGCGAGCCACACAGCCCCCGCCGCCAATATCACAATGGCGCCAAGGCCATAGGTGCCGACCAAGGTCGCAACAGCCGCGCGATCCACAGCAATCACGCCAATCGGATTCCATGCAAAGCCGGTGAACAAGCTCGCCCGGGTATATTCCACCACCAGCCAGCAGGCGGCAAACAGGAAGAGAAAGCTTAAAGGTCTACCCTTGGCAAAGCGCCATGCGATGCCTGCCACGACTGCCGGAAATAGCGCGAGATACAGTGATAATCCCACCACCGCGCCCCAGCCGAACCATACGGGCATCGCGTCTTGAAATTGAAATGCCCCGGCGATCCAGTTCAACCCGATGGTGAAATGTCCAAGGCCGAACAGCCAAGCACGGCCAAAAGCCTGCCGTTGAATGGCCGAGGCCTCGACCGCCGCCATCAACAAGGCCAAGGCCAATAATGTCAGCGGCCAATAGCCCAAAGGCGCAAAGCCGAGCGACGATATGGCACCCAGCAGCAGCATCCCCAATGACGCCCGCCAACCCTTGAAATCAGGCAATGACATACTCCAGCGATTGGGCGAGATCGGCGATCAGATCATTCGGGTCTTCCAGCCCGATATGCAGCCGCACCATCAAACCATGGCCTTCCCATTTGGTCGCAGTGCGGATCGAGGCCGGGTCAATCGCCAGCGCAAGGCTTTCAAACCCGCCCCAGCTAAAGCCGATACCGAAAAGCCGCAGCCGATCAACAAAGGCGCAGCGTTGGGAGTCGGTAATGTCCGTATCGAATTCAATCGCAAACAGGCTGGCCGCGCCGTTGAAGTCGCGCTTCCAAAATGCATGGCCCGGACAATTCGGCAATGCCGGATGATATACCGCGCGAATGCCGCGTTGTTGTTCGAGCCACAACGCGATTTGCATCGCGCTTTCGCCTTGTTGGCGCAAACGCACGCCCATCGTCCGCAGGCCACGGCTGGCCAGCGCCGCATCATCGGGCGAGACGATTTGCCCATAAAGCTGCGCCGTGCGCCGCAACCCGGTCCAATGGGCATCGGTCGTCGTGACCGAACCCATCATCACATCGCTATGGCCGACCACATATTTGGTACAGGCGAGTATGGTGAAATCCACCCCCCGGCTGATCGCCGGGAACAGCAATGGCGTCGCCCAAGTGTTGTCGATCATCGTGATGATGTTCCGCACCTTGGCGACCGCGCAAATAGCGGGGACGTCCTGCACCTCAAATGTCAGGCTGCCGGGGCTTTCTAGGAAGATCACGCGGGTGTTGGGGCGACAAAGATCGGCAATCCCTGCCCCGATCATCGGATCGTAAAATTCGGTCTCGATCCCCATCGGGGCCAGCACATGATGGCAGAACACCCGGGTCGGATCATAGACGCTATCGGCGACCAGCAGATGATCGCCGGGCTTCACCACCGACAGCAATGCCCCGCAAATGGCGGCCACGCCGGAGGGATAGAGCATCGTCCCCGCCGCGCCCGGTTCCAATTCGGTCAGGGCCTCGGCCAACGACCATTGGGTCGGCGTGCCGCGACGGCCATAATAGAAATCGCCGTCCTGATTACGCTTCACCGCCGCGCGGAGATGCGCCACGCTGTCAAACAGAATGGTGGACGCGCGCCACACCGGTGGGCTGACCAACACGCCCGTCCATTCCGAACGACGACCACCCGTCACCAATTTGGTGAACGGCTGGTCATCGTCACTGCCATTTGTGCTCACTTGGGCTTTTGCTCAAGCAGCGCCAACGGCCTTTGGTGTCTGCGGATCGGCACCCCATTCGGCCCATGAGCCATCATAAAGCGCCACATCCTTTTTGCCGGTCAGATGTGCCGCGAACAACAACACCGCCGCCGTCAAGCCGGAACCGCACGTCGTGATCAATGGCTTGGATAGATCAACGCCCGCGCCCTCAAACGCCGCCTTGATCGCATCCGGTGACTTATAAGTGCCGTCCGCGTTAAAGACCTGATCATAAGGCAGATTGCGCGAACCCGGAATATGGCCCGATGCCATGTTGGGGCGCGGCTCTGCCTCTTCGCCGGTGAAACGCGCGGCCCCACGGGCATCGACGACCACTTCCGCCTTGGTGTTGAGATTGTCGAGCACGTCCTGCTTGCTACGCACCGGCTCTGCATCTGCCCAGACGGTGAAATGGCGGTGACGCAATTTGGTCACGCCGCTTTCAACTGCGCGTCCTTCCGCCTGCCATTTGGCCAGACCGCCATCAAGGATCGCGACATCATGCGCGCCGAACATGCGCAACAGCCAATAGGCGCGGGCCGAAGTCTTGTGCGGGGCATTGTCGTACAACACGATACGGCTGCCATCGCCAAGGCCCAGCGCCTGCATCCGGCTGGCGAATTTTTCGGCAGATGGGGCCATGTTGGCAATCGGGTTGGCGCTATCGACCAGTTCGGCAAGGTCCATGAAGATGGCACCCGGAATATGGGCGGCTTCGAACTCGGCACGCGGGTCGCGGCCCGTGTCTTCCATCACCTGGGTCGCATCGACCACGCGCAGATCGACGGCACCCAGTTCACCAGCAAGCCATTCGGTTGATACGAGTGCGTCCACGGCGAATCTCCATTCATTAGATAAAAAGCTTTGTCTGACTTTACTATCGCGCTCGAACGGGTGCGTCGAGGGTGAGAGCGCATTGAATTTGATCTGCCAATCCCGTATCGGATCACATATGAACCCGAAGTTTCTTGGCCAGAACAGCCCGCTCCCCGCATCGCCCGATGAGGCGCAGCTCGATTATGTCCCGAACCCACGCAAGGGGACGCTGTATCTCGCGCGATTCAGTGCGCCTGAATTCACGTCATTATGCCCGGTGACCGGCCAGCCGGATTTCGCGCATATCGTGATCGATTATGCGCCGGATCAGACAATCGTTGAATCCAAGTCGCTAAAGCTGTTCCTTGGCTCATTCCGCAACCATGCCGCATTTCACGAAGATTGCACCGTCGGCATTGGCCAGCGCCTGTTCGATGAAATGAAGCCCCATTGGCTGCGGATCGGCGGCTATTGGTATCCGCGTGGCGGCATTCCGATTGACGTGTTCTGGCAATCCGGCCCGCCGCCTGCGGGCCTGTGGTTGCCGGATCAGGGCGTCCCCGGTTATCGCGGGCGCTGAACCGGCTTAATGTGCATCTTTCTGGTCGGGGACATGGGGCTTCCACGTCACCACCCGCCACAGATAGAAAAACACCAATAATAAGATGACGATATTGCTGACCGGTCCCAGGATCGCGTCAACATCGCCATATTGCTTACCCATCGTCCAGCCGACAATCGCCAGCATCGCTGTCCACACCCCGGTGCCAAGCGTCGACCAAAGCGTAAAGCTCTTCAGGCTCATGTGCAGGAATCCGGCGGGTACGGAAACCAACGACCGGATCGTCGGCACGATCCGGCCAAAGCCGACGAACGCATTGCCATGGATGCGGAACCATTTGTCGGCGCGCTTGACCTCATGCCAATCGATGGTCAGCCAACGACCCCAGCGATTGATGAACGGGTGAAACCGCTCCAACCCAAGGGCACGGGCGACGAAATACCAGAATAAATTACCGAACATCGCGCCCGCCGTGCCGGACAGGATTACGAACGGCAGCCAGAGATCGCCTTTCGATGCCTGTAAGCCCGCAACCGACATAATGACCTCTGACGGGATCGGCGGAAACACCGTCTCCGCCAACATCAAGAAACCGATACCGAGATAGCCCGTCTGTTCGATCAGATGGATAACCCATTCAGCCACGCGCCGTTACCTTAGCCTCAATCGCATCCCAAATCAGCGCCGGCGTATCCGTGCCATTGAAACGATCGATGGCAACAATGCCGGTCGGCGAGGTCACGTTGATTTCGGTCAGATAGCCTGCAATCACATCTATGCCGACAAACAACAGGCCGCGCTTCGCCAGTTCCGGACCAAGCACATCGCAAATCTCACGCTCGCGCGCGGTCAATTCGGTGGCGTTGGCGCTGCCGCCGGCAGCAAGGTTCGACCGGATTTCCCCGGCCTTGGGCAGGCGATTGATCGCGCCCGCGACCTTGCCATCGACCAATACGATGCGCTTGTCGCCCTTGGATACATCCGGCAGGAATGCCTGCACCATGAACGGCTCGCGCCAGAACTGACCGAACAATTCCGTGAGCGCCGCCAGATTGGCATCGTTGCGCCCGACATGGAACACGGCGGAACCGGCATTGCCATACAGCGGTTTGATGACCACTTCTTTATGTTCCGCGTGGAAGGCTCGGGCATCTTCCAGCCGACGTGTGATCATCGTCGGCGGCATGAACTGCGCATAATCGAGCACGAACAATTTTTCCGGCGCATTGCGCACCGATGCCGGATCGTTGACGACAAGGGTCTGGTGCTGGATACGCTCCAGCAAATGGGTCGCGGTGATATAAGCGAGATCGAACGGCGGGTCCTGACGCATCAGCACGACATCGATATCGTCGCCAAGGTCGATATTCTGCCATTCGCCAAAGCTGTAATGATCGCCTTCGACGCGCTGCACCGTAACCGGGTGGGCTGGCGCCGTGACCTGGCCATCGCGATAGCAAAGATCCCCGGCCTGATAATGGAAGAACTTATGTCCGCGCGGCTGTCCGGCGAGCATGATCGCAAAGGTCGAGTCGCCCGCGACGTTGATCGTTTCCATCGGGTCCATTTGCACCGCAACACGCAATGTCATCGTCGCTACGCCTCATTATGTTATAACTGGCGCCTCCTATCACCCGTGCCAGACATTGACCAGATGCACCGGCCAGCGGCGCGGTGAAAGAAGGATCACATCGATCCGCACATCGTCTCCGGGTCGACAATGCCGCGCGGCCAATATCTCCGCCGCCGCTGCGACCCGCCGCAAACGCTGTCTATCTATCGCCAGATCAAGACTGGCGGACGATGCGCGATATTTCACCTCAATACAGGCGAGCACCCGCCCGCGCCGCGCCAGCAAGTCCACTTCGCCGACAGGGGTGCGGCAACGCTGTGCGATGATCCGCCAGCCCTTCAGCCGGAGCCACCACGCCGCCCAAAATTCCGCGCGTCGACCGACGCGTTCGCGCTGCTGGCGTTGCTGGCCATCGAATTGCTGGCCAGATCGCTTCATTCCGCCTGCCGGATCGCCTCAGCACGTGCAGTCAGATCATCCTTATCGACGCCGCTTTGCTTCGCCACCAATCGGATCGCCTTGGACATGGGATGATCGACCATCGCAGCGCGCAGCATCTCATCCAAATCCGCGCTCTTTGGCCGTAATGACTCCGCATCGGGAGGGCCGACGATGATCACAATTTCTCCCCGCGCCGGATGCGCGGTGTAATGCGCCGCCAATTCGCTCAACAACCCGGTCTGGCATTCTTCGAAACGCTTGCTGATCTCGCGCGCCACCGCCGCCTCGCGATTACCAAGACCTGAGGCCAACGCATCGAGCGCCGCAACCAGCCGTGGCCCGCTTTCATAAAAGACCAAGGTCGCCTTGATCGGCGCCAGTTCGGCAATCGCATCGTCGCGGGCCTTGGCCTTGGACGGCAGAAAACCCTCGAATAAAAAACGATTGGTCGGCAAGCCCGCCAATGTGAGCGCCGCAATCGCAGCACAAGGGCCGGGGATCGTCGTCACCAACAACCCACGTTCGCGGGCCTCCCGCACCAATTTGTAACCGGGGTCGGAGATAAGCGGCGTCCCCGCATCCGACACCAAGGCGATCACTTCATTGGCCATACGTTCCAGCAATTGCGGGCGCACCGCATCGCCGACATGGTCATCATAACGGATCATCTGCACTTTGGCCCCGATGTGACGGAGCAAGGTCGCAGTCACCCGGCTGTCTTCCACCGCAATGGCATTTGCATGACATAAAACATCAATCGCCCGCTTCGACAAATCAGAGAGATTGCCGATTGGGGTCGCCACGATATAAAGGCCGGGGGGCAAAGCGTCATTCACAGGAATCATCTCATGGCATCGAATACCGCTCCTCTGCAACTCCGCCGCACTTTTGCCAAGGGCGTTGCGCTTGTGGTGATGGGATTACTGGCGGGTTGCCAGACGATGGTCCCCAAAGGGCCGCCTGTCGGCAAAGGCCCGACGGAAACCGCGCCAATCAGCCAGTTGCCGACAGATACCGAGCGCCATCGCATCGCCTTGCTGGTGCCGTTGACCGGTGAAAATGCCGGTGTCGGCCAATCAATTGCCGATGCGGCGAATCTGGCATTGCTTGATAGTGGCACGACAAAATTGCGGGTGACGACCTATGACACCGCCACTGGCGCGGCCAATGCAGTGAATCGCGCGCTTGCGGATGGCAACCGTCTGATTCTCGGGCCGCTGCTCAGCGATGACGTCCGCGCCGTCTCGGCCATTGCGGCCAAGGCGGATGTGCCGGTGTTGAGCTTATCCAATGATGTTTCGGTCGCAGGCAATGGTACCTATATCCTTGGCTTCACCCCCGGCCAGTCGATCAGCCGGGTGGTCCGTTTCGCCCGCACCCAAGGGAAAAATCGTTTTGCCGGGCTGGTCCCGAACGGCGTCTATGGCAAGCGCGCCTCCGCGATCCTGATCAGCGCCGCTGAACAGGCCGGGGCCACTGTCGTCGCGATGCAGAGCTATGACCGCAGCGCCGCCTCCCTGTCCGTAGCGGTCAAAAAATTGCAAGCGAATCAGGGCTATGATGCGGTGTTGATCGCCGATAGCGGGCGTTTCGCGATGCAGGCGGTGCCGCTGATCCGCAAAAATGGCGGGGCGGATGCCCAGATTCTCGGCACTGAATTATGGAATACCGAAAATAGCATCGCCGCCAGCCCTGCGATGCAGGGCGCGATGTTCGCCAGCGTGTCGGATGGCATGTTCAACCAGCTCTCCGCCAAATATAAGGCGCGTTTCGGGCGTTCGCCTTATCGGCTGGCGAGCCTTGGCTATGATGCGGTGCTGCTGACGATCCGGGTCGCCAGCAATTGGACGCCGGGGACGAACTTCCCCGTCAAAGCGCTAAACGATCCGGGCGGGTTTGCGGGCGTCGATGGCGCGTTTCGCTTCCGCAGCGGCTTTGTCGCCGAACGCGCATTGGAAGTGCAGCAGATCACGGCGGGTAAATTCGCCATTATCTCGCCGGCTCCCCGGAAATTTGAAGAGTGAAAATAGCGCGGCAACTGCCTCAACGCCTTGCCAATATCTCCCGACGCAGGCTGTTGATTGGCAGTGGCGTCGGCGCGGGATTATTGCTGGCATGGGGTGTGTGGCCGCGCAGCTATCGCCATAATCTGCTCGCCCGTCCCGGCGAAATGATCTTCAACGCCTTTTTAAAGATCGACGAGGCGGGGCTTGTCACCGTCATCGTGCCGCAGGCCGAAATGGGGCAAGGTGTCTATACCAGCCTGCCCCAGATCCTCGCGGACGAACTGGGCGCGGACTGGCGCACGATTGCAGTGGAACCTGCACCGATCAACCCGCTTTACGCCAATGATTTTTTGCTGCGCGAGCAGGCGGAAAAGAACCTGCCCGATATGTTGCAGGGCATGGGTCAATGGACGGCGCGCGAAATTGCGGTGTGCTCAGAAATGATGATGACCGCCGGATCAAGCTCGATCCGAGGGTTCGCCACCCGTTTTCGCGAGGCAGGCGCAATGGCGCGCACCTTGCTCTGCATGGCCGCAGCCGAACGCTGGGACGCAGATTGGCAGGCATGTGACACGGCGGGCGGCTTCGTCATCCTTGGCGCACCGGACGCATCACAGAACAGGCCGCAAGATCGGCTGCGCTTTGGCGAATTGGCGACGCTTGCGGCCAGTTTTGAGCCGCCCAAGGATATTCCCCTGCGCGACCCCAAATCCCGGCGCTTGGTCGGCACCTCGGTGCCACGGCTCGATCTGCCATCCAAGGTCGATGGCACTGCCCAATTTGCCGCGGATATCCGTCTCCCCAATATGGCCTTTGCATCCGTGCGGCATCCCCCGCTTGGCGGTGGGACCTTGCACAAGTTCGATCGTCAAGCGGCGCAAACTGTGCCGGATGTGAGGTTATTGGTCGATCAACCGATGTTTATCGCTGCGATCGGCGAAAGCTGGTGGGCGGCGGATCGCGCGTTGCAACTTGCCAATATTCAATGGAAGGTCGATCAACCCGGCCTGAATGATGAGGCCATCACCCAAAGGCTGAAGGCCGCGCTGGATGAGGCCGACGGTGCGCGCGTCCTGACGCGCGGCAACGGCGATGATGTCACCGATAATCCCGGCGTGTTCGCTGCCGAATATCGTGTTGCCCCCGCCCCCCATGCCGCCATCGAGCCATTGACCGCGACCGCCCGTTTCGAAAATGACCGGATGGAGGTCTGGATGCCGACCCAGTCCCCCGGCATTGCCCGTACGGCCATCGCCCGGGCCTGCAATCTCGATGAAAATCGGGTGACGGTCCATCCGATGCTCGTCGGCGGTGGTTTTGGGCGCAAGCTCGATCATGATGCAGGGGTTGAGGCCGCAATCCTCGCGATCAAGGCCAAGCGCCCGATCCAGCTCACATGGCCGCGCGCACAGGATCTGGGCCAGAACCGGTGCCGCCCGCCCGCCATCGCGCGTATGCGGGCGCAGATCGAACCCAATAGCGGCATCCCCTTGGCATGGCAGGCGCAGATAGCGTGCCCCGCCACCTCGCGTGAGGTGGTGGAGCGGCTTGGCCCCGGCATGGCATGGCTGATCGATGGCGATGCGCCCAATGCGTTTGATGTGGATGGCGCGATGCCGCCTTATGCGGTGCCATCGGTCGCGATTGACCATCACCCGACCGACATCGGCATTCCGACCTCGATCTGGCGCGGCATGGCGCATAGCTACACCGCGTTTTTCACCGAATCCTTCATCGATGAATTGGCCCACAGTCGCAAAATGGACCCGATGTCCTATCGGATGCAGATGCTGGGCAATCAGACGCGCCTCGCCCAATGCCTCGCGCTTGTGGCCAGCTATGCGGGCTGGCAGGGCGGCGCAATGGGTTCGGGACAGGGCATTGCCTGCCATTCCAGCTTTGGCAGCCATGTTGCGATGGTCGCCGATGTGCATGTGGCGGAAGATCAGCGCATCATCGTTGATCGGATCACGGCCGTCGTCGATTGCGGCCAGATTGTTCATCCCGATATTGTCCGCCAGCAGATCGAAGGCGGGATTATCTGGGGGCTGGCGACGGCGCTCGGTAATGCGATGTCCTATGACAAGGGCAAGGCGATGACCGAAAATCTCGCGGCACTCCGTTTGCCGCAACTGGCCAACAGCCCGGAAATCATCACCCATTTGATCGCCAGCCCGCACCCAAGCGGCGGCGTCGGGGAAATCGCGGTGCCGCCGGTCGCACCCGCCATCGCCAATGCGCTATATGCCTTGAACGGTCTTCGCGTGCGCCATCTTCCGCTGACGGATTGAGAGTTTATGACTGAAAATATGCATCTGCCAAACGGCCACCCCAAGGTCGCTCCGCCGAAAATCGGCGTTATTGTGGTCAATCTCGGCACGCCCGATGCGCCCACACCATCGGCGGTAAAGCGCTATCTGAAAGAATTTCTGTCCGACCGGCGCGTGGTCGAAATTCCACCGATCATTTGGCAGCCGATCCTGCGCGGGATCATCCTGAACGTGCGCCCGAAGAAATCAGCCCATGCCTATCAACAGGTCTGGACGGACAAAGGCTCCCCCCTCGCGGCCATCACCGCCGCACAGGCAGTAGCGCTGCAACAACGATTTGGGGATCGGGCAGTCGTCGTGCATGCCATGCGCTATGGCAAGCCTGCGATTGGCGATGTGATCCGCGATTTAAAGGCACAGGGATGCACGCGTATTTTGCTCGCGCCGCTCTACCCGCAATATTCCGGTGCCACGACCGCAACCGCGCAGGACGAGGCGTTCCGGACTTTGATGGAGATGCGCTGGCAGCCCGCCATTCGCACCCTCCCGCCCTATCATGATGACCCCGCCTATATCGAGGCGCTAAAAATCTCGGTGAAAAAGCGACTGGCCACGCTCGATTTCGTGCCGGATGCCATTCTCGCCAGCTTTCACGGCATGCCGACACGCACGCTTGAACTTGGCGACCCCTATCATTGCCATTGCATGAAGACGGTGCGGCTCTTGTCCGAAGCCCTTGGTCGCAAGCTGGAAGTGTCGTTCCAGTCGCGCTTTGGCCGGGCCAAATGGCTGGAACCGTCAACCGAGCAAGTTTTAATAAATTTGCCACAAAATAATGTCAGGAAGCTCCTTGTCATCATGCCCGGCTTTGCGGCAGATTGTCTGGAGACAGTCGAGGAAATCGGACTGCGCGGTCAGGAGTCGTTTCTGGCGGCTGGCGGCACGCATTATGCTTTAGTCGAATGCCTCAATGATGCGCCGGAATCTATTGATTTTCTGTCAAAAATCATCAACCGAGAGCTTGCAGGATGGATAACTGCCGACTAACCTTGACCCATCTTGAATCAAGGGAGTTGGACAATGTCTCGTATCGCAATTGTGACCGGGGGAACGCGCGGAATTGGTGAGGCCATCAGCCTCGCCTTAAAAGCACAAGGCGTGACGGTGGTCGCGAATTATGCGGGCAATGTTTCACGCGCCCAGGAGTTCGAAGAACGCACAGGCATCCGCACCGCCCAATTCGACGTGGCGGATCATGATGCGGTGATCAATGCCTGCAAGCAGATCGAAGAAGCTGTCGGCCCGGTCGATATCGTCATCAACAATGCCGGCATCACCCGCGACGGCACGCTGATGAAGATGAGCTATGATGATTGGAAGAAGGTCATCGATACCAACCTTGGTGGTTGCTACAACATGGCAAAGGCGACTTTTTCGGGGATGCGTGACCGTAATTGGGGCCGTATCGTCAACATCGGTTCGGTCAATGGTCAGGCAGGCCAATATGGCCAGGTGAATTATGCCGCGGCCAAATCTGGCATCCACGGCTTCACTAAGGCACTGGCGCAAGAAGGCGCCAAGGTCGGCGTGACGGTCAATGCCATCGCGCCGGGCTATATCGATACCGATATGGTCGCCGCCGTGCCCGCCGAAGTCTTGGCGAAGATCGTTGCCAAGATCCCGGTCGGCCGTCTCGGCCATGCCGAGGAAATTGCGCGCGGCGTTGCGTTTCTCTGTTCCGAAGATGCAGGCTTCATCACCGGGTCGACCTTGTCGATCAACGGTGGCCAGCACATGTATTGATCGTCATGACCGGCGACTTCGACTGGCTGGCAGGTCCTGCCAAACACAGTGTGATGATCGCCGGTCACGCCACCTCCATTTCGCTTGAACCCCTATTCTGGGCGGCATTGTCCCGTGCAGCCCAGTTGCGGTCCCTGCCCGTCAACGCCCTGATCGCCCAGATTGATGTCTTGCGGATGGAACATCCCGACCCACCCAATCTCGCCAGCGCTATCCGATTGTGGTTGTTGCGCGAAGAATCTGCCGCGATAGGCTGAGACATGTAATCTTGGCACTCAGCCTGACGGACGCGGTTGTAAGCCGTGTCGCAAATGCCTATCTTGTGCAAATGACCGATACAGCCATCGCCGACATCATCCTCACCCCCTCCGCTGCCAAGCGGGTTGCTGCGATTGCGGCCAAGCAGGGAAAACCCGCCATGCTGCGCCTCGCCGTCGATGGCGGGGGTTGCGCGGGCTTTCAATATCGCTTTGAAATGGCCGAACAACCGCAAGAAAGTGACGTGATCGCAGAAACCGATGGGGTGCAACTGTTGGTCGATAGCGTCAGCCTCGATCTCGTCCGTGGCAGCGCTGTCGATTATGTCGAAAATCTGGGCGGCGCGGCGTTCCGCGTCACCAATCCCAATGCGGCATCCGGCTGTGGCTGCGGCTCCAGCTTTTCTGTCTGATCGATCATTCAACCATGAAAATAGCGACGTTCAACATCAACGGGGTCAAAGCCCGTCTCCCCCGGCTGCTCGAATGGCTGGAGGAAACCCGCCCTGATGTGGCCTGTTTGCAGGAAATCAAATCGCAGGATGAAGGCTTTCCCGGCGATGAATTTCCGAAGGTCGGCTATCAGGCGATCTGGCACGGGCAAAAGGGCTTCAACGGCGTGGCGATCTTGGTCCGCGATGGCCTATCGATGCAGTTGCGGCGCAAAGGCCTGCCCGGCGACGATAGCGACGAGCAGTCGCGTTACCTCGAGGCCGACGTCGACGGCGTCCGCATCGCCAGCATCTACCTGCCCAACGGCAATCCNNTGCCCGGCGACGATAGCGACGAGCAATCGCGCTATATCGAGGTTGAGGTTGAAGGCCATATCATCGCCTCCATCTACCTCCCCAATGGCAATCCCCAGCCGGGCCCGAAATTCGATTATAAGCTCGCGTGGATGGAACGGCTGCGTCTGCATGCCGCGCAATTGCTGACGGAGGAACGCCCCGTCATTCTTGCGGGCGATTACAATGTCATCCCGACCGATGACGACATCCAGAACCCGCAAGCCATGCGCGACGATGCCCTGATGCAGCCGGAAAGCCGCGCCGCCTTTCGCCGAATCATGCATCAAGGCTGGTGCGATGCCATCCGCCAGATCCACCCGGAAGGCCATGTCTGGACATTCTGGGATTATCAGGCCGGTTGCTGGCCGCGCGATGCGGGCTTTCGCATCGATCATTTGCTCCTCAGCCCACAGGCCGCCGACCGACTGGTCAATGCCGGGGTCGATCGCGCGACGCGTGGCAAGGAAAAGGCCAGCGATCACGCCCCGACATGGGTCCAGTTGAACAACTGATCGGCCAGCCTGTCATCACAAGACTGGACACATGAATTCTCCCCGCTAATCTCGCGCCTGAACTGGCCTATGGGTCAGGCAGAAAACGGGCGGACTTGGGAGAATTCATTATGGCTGGCATGAACGACAATCTGGTCCTCGTCATCATCGGGATCGTCTTGTTGGTGATGGTGTTGTTGCTGCGTCGCATGACGGCTGGCAAGCGAGGGCAGCGGATCACCCTTGATGTCGACACAAGCGTTCATTCCGGCCTCGCGACTAAGCGCGCGCCCAAGGCGCCTGAGCCTGTGGCAACTGCCGAACCCGAGCCTGCAAAGGAAGCCGCCCCCGCACCTGCACCTGCACCTGCCCCCATCCCTGCGCCCGCCAAATCCAAGACTGCCGATACGCTCACCCTCATCAAGGGTATCGGCCCCAAGATCGCGGACCTGCTCCAGCGCGAGGGCATCACGCAATTCAGCCAGATCGCAGGCTGGACCGAGGCTGATCTTGCCGCCATCGACGCCAAGCTGGGTAATTTCGCAGGACGCCCGACACGCGACCAATGGATCGAACAGGCCAAATTGCTGTCCAGTGGCGACGATAAGGCATTTGAGGCAAAGTTTGGCGCGCTTGGCGGGCGTTGATGCGCGGCCGGTGATGTGGAGGACTTTTTTCTGATCTAAGCCGGATAATCTGGGTTTAAACCTTGCATTGCACTTGCTTTTTTCGGCATGATCGATCGGCAGGCAAATCAGCCTGAGCAATCGGAAGAGGTCCAGCAATGATCGAACAGGCGTTGTATCCGGTACCCGCCGAATGGGCGAAGCGCGCCAAGATCAATGCCGCCAAATATGATCAGCTTTATGGTCGTTCTATTGCCGATCCAGGATCTTTTTGGCTTGAACAGGCCAAGAGGCTGACATGGATAAAACGCCCTGAAATCGCCGGAGATTGGTCGTTCCAAAAGGATGATTTCCATATCAGCTGGTTTGCCGATGGTCGGTTGAACGTTTCGGTCAATTGCATCGATCGCCACCTTGCCACGCGCAAAAATGATGTCGCGATAATCTGGGAACCGGATGTCCCGACCGAAGCTGCGCGTAGAATCACCTATACCGAATTGCACCGCGAGGTTTGCCGCTTTGCCAATGTG
>DITW01000008.1:67188-88531 GCA_002422945.1 Sphingomonadales bacterium UBA6174
GTGGTGTTCGGCGGGTTTTCGCCCGATGCACTGGCAGGACGGATCAATGACTGCGGCAGTGAATTCGTCATCACCGCCGATGAAGGCCGCCGTGCCGGCAAGCATATCCCGCTTAAAGCCAATGTCGACGAGGCCGCCACCCAATGCCCCGGTCTGAAAAAAGTGATCGTCGTTCATGCCACGGGCGCGGACATCGCGATGCACCTGGACCGCGATATCAGCTATCACGAAGCCGCAAAGACCGTCTCCACCGAATGCGCGCCAGAGGTCATGGGCGCGGAAGATCCTTTGTTCATCCTCTATACCTCCGGATCGACGGGCAAGCCCAAGGGCGTGATGCACACATCCGGCGGTTATCTCTTATGGGCATCGCTGACCCATGATCTGTGCTTCGATTATCGCCCCGGCGATGTCTATTGGTGCGCGGCGGATATCGGCTGGGTCACGGGCCATAGCTATATCGTTTATGGCCCGCTCGCCAATGGCGCGACGACATTGATATTTGAAGGCGTACCAAACTGGCCGACCGCCAGCCGCATCTGGGAAGTGGTCGACCGCCACAAGGTCCATACGTTGTTTACCGCCCCGACGGTGCTGCGCTCCTTGATGCGCGAGGGCGACGAGCCGGTAAAAAAGACCTCCCGCGCGTCGCTGCGTTTGCTCGGCACCGTGGGCGAACCGATCAATCCAGAGGCATGGCGTTGGTATCATCAGGTGCCGGGCGAAGGTCGCTGCCCGATCATCGACACATGGTGGCAGACGGAAACCGGTGGCGCGATGATCGCGCCGCTCCCCGGCGCGACTGATTTGAAACCCGGTTCCGCGACAAAGCCGATGCCGGGCGTCGACCCTCAGATCGTCGATGCGGAGGGCCAAGTCCTGCACGGCCCGACCGAGGGCAATCTCGTCATTGCGCGCAGTTGGCCCGGCCAGATGCGGAGCGTCTGGGGCGATCATGAGCGTTTCTTTCAGACCTATTTTTCGACCTATCCCGGCAAATATTTCACCGGCGATGGCGCACGGCGTGATGAAGATGGCTATTATTGGATCACGGGCCGCGTCGATGACGTGATCAACGTCTCCGGCCACCGCATGGGGACTGCCGAGGTTGAATCCGCCTTGGTCCTGCACCCCAAGGTCGCAGAGGCCGCTGTGGTCGGCATGCCGCATGATATCAAGGGACAGGGCATCTATGCCTATGTCACGTTGAACGCAGGCGAGGTCGCCAGCGATAGCCTGCGGGCGGATCTGGCCAAATGGGTTCGCCATGAAATCGGGCCAATTGCGACGCCGGATGTCATCCAGTTCGCGCCCGGCCTGCCGAANNAAACCCGTTCCGGCAAGATCATGCGACGCATTTTGCGGAAGATCGCCGAAAATGATGTCAGCAACCTTGGCGACATATCCACCCTTGCCGATCCTGCGGTGGTGGATGATCTTGTTGCCAACCGCGCCCAATAGGTCCTGATCATAAATGATATCGCAAACGATCCAGCTCAGCCTGACCCCGGTGTTCGTCTTGGTGGCGATTGGCAATTTCATGGGGACGCTGACAGGGCGGCTCGCCCGGATTGTTGATCGCTCACGCAAATTGCAGGAGCGGCACAGCATCACACTGGCGGAAGATCGCAACCTCATCATCGAGGAATTGCGTCACCTCAGCATTCGGATCGATCGGATCAATCTGGCGATTTTGTTGTTGGTGATGGCGGCGATTCTCGTCGGCACGATTGTGGCGCTGTTGTTCATCGACAAGATGCTCGGGTTCAAGATGGATGATGTGATCGCATTGTGCTTCATCGGCACGATGGGGCTGTTCCTGTTGGCACTGGTGCAGTTCCTGCTCGAAACTCGTTTGGCCACCGCCAGCCTGCGCATTCCCGCCCATTATCTGCAGGATGAACAAGCAGGGCCTGCGGATCGTCAATCCGATCAAGTCGGCTGAATTTCACACAATAATGCGCGTGTTTTCCCGCCCGCCAAGGCCGTGATGCGATTGCATCCCTTGGCGCATGGTGCTAAACGGAATGAACGGCCCCGGCTGCCACTTTTCTGTCGCGGAAAATTGGTGCCGGGGCTTCCTGTTTTCCTGAACACCGGAGTGTTGCCATGTCCCGCCGTCGCCAAATCTACGAAGGCAAGGCCAAGATCCTCTATGAAGGTCCGGAACCCGGCACCCTCATCCAGTATTTCAAGGACGATGCGACCGCGTTTAATGCCCTGAAAAAAGGCACGATCAACGGCAAGGGCGTCATCAACAACCGCATTTCCGAGCATGTATTCACCCTGCTCTCGCACATCAACGTGCCGACCCATTTCATTCGCCGTCTCAACATGCGCGAACAATTGGTCCGTCAGGTCGAAATCATCCCGATTGAGGTCGTTGTCCGCAACGTCGCCGCCGGTTCGATTTCCAAGCGTCTCGGGATCGAAGAAGGCACGCAACTGCCGCGCACGATCATCGAATATTATTACAAGGACGATGCGCTGGGCGATCCGCTGATTTCGGAAGAGCATATCGCCTGCTTCGGCTGGGCCAGCCCGGAAGAAATGCACGATATCGCCGACATGGCGATCCGCATCAATGATTTCATGTGCGGCATGTTCGCCGGGATCGGCATCCGCCTTGTCGATTTCAAGCTCGAATTTGGCCGTTTTTGGGAAAATGATTTCGCCCGCGTCATTCTGGCCGATGAAATCAGCCCGGACGGCTGCCGCTTGTGGGATCTCTCCACCGGTGAAAAGCTCGACAAGGACCGTTTCCGTCAGGATCTCGGCGGCGAAGTCGAAGCCTATCAGGAAGTGGCCCGTCGCCTTGGCCTGTTGCCGGAAGGCAGCGAAGAAAGCGACGTGCTCGACCTCGACACGCATCGGAAAAAGCGCGGTAAATAAGCCCCGCTTTTTCCAGATTGCATAACGAAAACGGCGTCCATGTGGGCGCCGTTTTTGCGTCTGGCGCGATTACAACGCGAACAATTTCGCCAATGACCTATCCAGCATCATCAACAGCCACAACAACCGCCCATGATCGGCGCGGCCCTGAATATGATCTTCGGTGATCGCGCGCAGCATCTCCGGCTTGAACATCCCGGTATGGGCGATGGCCGCGCTATCGGCAAACTGCCGCGCCACCTCCGCCAATGGCCCACGAAACCATGCGGCAATGGGCGTGACAAAACCCATTTTACGACGATACAGAATATGATCGGGCAAATGGCCGGACATCGCCTGTTTGAAGATATATTTCCCCTCGCCGCCGCGCAGACGCATCTCGGCGGGGATTTCCGCCGCATATTGAACCAGCCGATGATCGAGCAACGGCTCGCGCGCCTCCAGCCCCACGGCCATGCTCATCCGGTCCAATTTCGTCAATATATCACCGGGTAGCCATAGTTTGAGATCGGCATATTGGACGGCGGATAATGGGTCGGTCGCGGGCGCATTACGGATCAGGTCGATATAAATGGCTTCGGCACGATGGCCTTGCAACGACCTTGCGAATGCCGGGGTATAAAGCCGGTGGCGCTGCGCATGTCCGGTGACCCCAACAGCCATCGCATAGCTTTCGGCGCTGTCCATGGCCAGACCCTGAAATGTCGTCTTCGCCCGCAGATATTGCGGCGCCCAATCCGCCTTGGGATACAAATGACCCAAAGCCCCAAATAACGGGCGACGGATCAGGCCCGGCAACATTGCGCGGACCCGGTCCTCATTGGCGTGAAGGCGGTATCGCCGATAGCCTGCCAGCGCCTCATCCGCGCCATCGCCCGATAGCGCCACCGTCACCCGTTGCCGCGCCAATTGGCAAACGCGATAGGTGGGCAGGGCCGATGCATCGCCAAAAGGCTCGTCAAAATGATCTGCCAACATGTCGATCAAGCCAAAATCATCCGGTTTGACCATCAAACTGCGATGATCGGTCGAGAACCGCCCGGCCACCTCGGCAGCAAAGGCCGTCTCATCCAGTCCGGCCACATCGAAACCGATGGAACACGTCTTGATCGGTTGATTGCTCTGTTCCGTCATCAAGGCGACTACTGCGCTGCTATCCACGCCCCCGGAGAGAAATGCGCCCAATGGCACATCCGCGACCATGCGCGATTTGACGGCAACCCTCAGATGATCGAGCAAGCCCTCGCGATACACGTCTTGCGACCCGGATGCGCGCCGATCAAAACTAATGTCCCAATAGGGGCAAGGCTTGGGCAAGGGGCGACCGCGCTGCACTGTCAGGCTATGGCCCGCAGGCAGTTTTTCGACCCCGTTCAAGATGCACAGATGATCCGGCACATAGCCAAAAGCAAGATAGGCATCGACCGCATGAGGGTTGAGCGTGCGACGCAGGCCGGGATGGGCCAATAAGGCCTTTAGTTCAGACCCGAAAATCAGAACTCCGTCTTCCAGTGCTGCATAAAAAAGGGGCTTCACCCCGAAGCGATCACGGCACAGGAACAGCGACTGATCTCGCCGGTCGTATATCGCAAAAGCGAACATGCCATCGAACTGGCTGACGCAATCCGCCCCCCATTGCCGCCATCCATGCAGGATCACTTCGGTATCGCTGCTGGTGTGAAAGCGATGGCCCAGCGCCTCCAATATGCCGCGCACTTCCGCGAAATTATAGATCTCGCCATTGAAGACGAGGCTGAGACGACCGTCTTTACTGGTCATCGGCTGTGCGCCACCGTTGATGTCAATGATGGACAAGCGGCGATGGCCAAGTCCGATCCCCGGCCCGGTCCAGACGCCCTCCCCATCCGGCCCGCGATGGGCAATGCTGTCGCACATGGCTTTGATGCGATGGGGATCGACCGGCCCGGTGCCGTTCAATTGATAAATACCCGCGATCCCGCACATTAAGGCGTGTTTCCTTGTTCGAGCTGATCCGCGAGATGGTGAATTGGTCCCAAATCCCGGATAAACCGCTCGATCATCGGACGAGATGAGCGTTCATCATGATCCTCTGCCGTCACGATGACTGCCACCGCGCGTTGCTTCCCGCCAAGCAATCTCAGGCGCAGCGTTTCCAGCTTCACCCGCGTTGGATCGCCGGTCACTACATCATTCAGATCGTAAAAAACCACCACTTCGCGGGCGACATGCCCCGGCCCGATCATCCGGAAAGCAGCGCCATAAGGCGGCGCAGCGCTGGAGGCTGCCCATGCCCAGCGCGACTCCGGTCCAATTGCCCCTTGGCCAAAGCCGACAATCTCGCGCCCATCCTGCTGATTGCCATAATAAGCGATGGCAAGATCGACCGGCGCAGACGAACCATCCATCGGCGCAAATCGAGCCTGCACATAATGATCCGAGCCGTTGAAATGCGCGGCCCAAGGAATAATGGGCGGCGTATTTACCTGCCTCCAGCCTGTAATTTGGGGCAAAACAAGGCGTGTCGGCACATTGGCTTGCGCATGCATCGCCATCAGTGCGGACCAGCCGACAGGTGCCGCTGCCATGCTCAACACAACACCGGCCATGACATATACACCGGCCTGTCGCTTGGGCGCTGGAATGGCCAGTAATCGGGGAAGGTTAATCCATGCGCTATCGCGCGACCGATTGAAGAACGGATAGCCTGCCGCCATCACAAGGGCCATCACGCCCGCAAAAAAGAACCAGCCGTAAAAGACATGATCGAAGCTTGCCGCAAAATCGATGCTCGTCAAATGCGAGATATAGATCGTCCCCCACGCCCGTAAGCCATTCGCCAGCACCGACATCGACAGGGCAAAGACGATGAACATGACCTGCCGCTGCCATGTCCGAAAGCAGACATAAGCCGCCAGTGTCGCATAGGCAGCCATCGCCACCAGAAATTTGATGCCAGAACAGGCCTCCGCTACTTTGAAATAGCCGGTCGGCGTGGTGATGAAGATGCCGTCGATCCGTGCCGGCAAGCCAATGAGATCGAGGAAGAACATGCAAATCTTGGCCGTCACCGTCTGCAACAACGGCACCAGCTCCTCACCCGCCGGGACCATGAAGAACATATAGAATAATGGAAAGGCCAAGCCGCGACAGACCACCGGGCCAAGCATGGCCAGCACCGCGCCTTGCAGCATGATGACCACCGCGGCATGGCGGGCAAGGTTCACCCCGGCCGCATCGCCCAGCAACCAGCCCATGCCGCCAACACCCAGCCAGACAAGCCCCGGCCACCAGCCCATGGGTTGAAGCTGCGCCAATTCTCTGCGGCTTTCCCAGATCAGCCAGATGATAATCGGGGGCAAGAACAGACAATGGGCGAAAGTAGAACTGTCCCACCAGATCGCTGCCATACCGCATTGGGCCGGTGGCGCGATGGGCATAAGCCGCGAATTTCGCCGAATCCATGTCGACAAAATCCATGATGAAGTGCCGGTCGCCGCATATAATTGGCACAAATTGCGCCATCTGACTCGAAAAGGCGAAGATCGTTTTGATCGGTCGGTCGCGCAACACCCGATCCACGGCCTTTTGCATTTGACGGCTGGCAAACAATGATAATGACAAGGGTTCGCGGGCGACAATACTCGTCAGCCCCGCCGTCCATTTCGACGGTGCGCGTATCTCGACATGACGGCTCGCAACCATCCCATCAAGTGCCTCCGCATGGCGGACATCGGCCTCGTCATCAGCAAAGGCGATAAGATGCACCGGGGCCAGCGATGTGAGTTTACGCAGGATATGATAGGATCGGATCTTGTCCCCGCGATCAGGCGGATAAGGCACGCGATGGACCAGATAGAGTATCTCTTCCATCACCCAAGACCCCGCGCAATTATCGGTCCCAGCCGGTTCGCCACTGCCAGCGGCAGGCGCTGCCACAATGCAATTTGCGCCCGGTATTTTGGGTTCAGGGGGTTAATATCGCGCGGCGTGCTACCTTGGGCATGATATGTGGCATATCGCAGCGGGACAGGCGCAAAGCCCCAATTCTTTTTATAGGCAAAAGCCCCTGTCCCGATCTTTGATCGGCCGAAATCAAACTGTGTCGCCTCGCGGTTGCGGGCATGGGACATAAGGGAGAAATACATCCACTCATTTGCGCGCAACTGCCGCGCCGCTCGTGTCCCGCCCCCCCAATAGGGCATGACGGAACCACCATGATAAAGGCTCAGGACAGAAGCCACCGGCGTATCCGCCTGCCAGACGGTAAGAATATCGGCATCTTCGCCGAACCGATCCAGCACTGCATCAAACAGGCTCTGTGGGAAAACCGGGGTGCCAAGGTTGCGCACCGATTCTGCATATACTGCATAATGGGCGCGGCGATCCTGTTCGCCCTGCCCGATAGTTACCCGCAAGCCGGATGTCATGGCCTTGCGAATTTCGGCACGTTGCTTGCGAGGGATTGTCAGTAGTTCAGCCTCTTCATCAAGGCCAAGCGCACGGACAAATCCGGCATATTGGTCTTCTCGCACAGTCCATTGCAGCGCGGGCATTGCGCCGCCGCGCAGTTCAATCGTCGGGCAGCTCCTGCGCGTCGCCAGCATCACCGCGTGTTCTGCCAACAAAGCGGCGGTCGCATCATCCTCCGACAATATGCCTCCGCCCACTGCAAAGCCGCAGGACACCAATGCCCGGCCAAATATTGCCGAATGGACAAGGGTCAGCGGCAACAACCCGTTCAACGCGCCGCCACGTTCCGCCAACAGCCAGCAGCCAATTTGCCCGCAGCCTTGCGCCACGGCTTGCAGCCAGCCTGGACGGTGAAAGATGGTCGCATCCGGATGTCCCGCGACAAAGGCCTCGATCCTTGCCAGATCGACAGCATCTGGCACGTCAAGCAGCCGGACATTTGGCCGCAGCATGTCCTTCATCATGTTCATGCCGCCACTTGCGCAAGCGGCGTCATCAAGGCTTCATCCATTCGCCCCCATTCGAAGTCAGCGAGCAAGCGCCGAAGCTTGCCCCCCATCTGATTGAGGTTGAGATAATGGCGCAGGCGCGATTTGAACGGCGCACCCGATACGCGCGGCTGATTGGGATCAATCTCCCATGGATGAAAATAGAAAATGGCGGGCTGACGATCGACGCGGTTCACTTGCGTCACCAATGAATGAAACATGGCATAAGGCATCAACCGGAAAAATCCGCCACCACCCGCCGCCACCCGGCGTCCGAACAGATGCGCGGTGGTGATCGGCACCTCGCGCATCGTCGAACCAGATACCGGCTGCCATGCAAAGCGTGGGCTATCCGGCCAGCCATAATGATCGTGATGGATCGGCGCGACGCTCGATGAATAGGCATAGCCCTGTGCCGCGAGTGTCTGATGCGCCCATAGGGTACGGTGATCGATGGAAAAGCTCGGGGCGCGATAACCAAGAACGGGTATTCCGGACGCCTGCTCAATCGCCTGACGACTACGTGACAGATCGGCTTCAAATTCTGCCTGTGTCATCTGAAATACACGGCGATGGTCCCAACCATGGCTGGCGATTTCATGGCCCGCATCGGCAATACGCCGGATCAACCGGGGGTAATGATCGGCCACCCACCCAAGGGTAAAAAAGGTCGCCTTCACCCCGGCATCTTCGAATATACCCAAGACGATGTCGCAATTGCGCGCCACACGATGTTCAAGTCTGGCCCAATCGGACCGTTTGATCGTGCTCTCAAATGCACCGACCTGAAACCAGTCCTCCACATCGACAGTCATGATATTACGCATAGTTACACTCATCTTCGCGGAGGACTTGGGACGTCGTTTAGCGCCTTGGCATCAACTGACGGCCTGTCCCTTGATGCCATTCACCATGGCATCCATCGGGCCGCCCTCCGACCATTCGATCAACAACGCCAGCAAGCGCCGCAATGCCTGATCTTGCTCTTCGACCTGCGCGGTCAGCATGACGATTTGCTGCTGCAACATATGGAAGTCGGTCACGGGAGCCGATGCCGGTGCGGGTGCCGGTGCGGGCGGACGTTCACTTGTCGGGAACTCTGTCGGAGGCGGAGGCGACGGCGTAATGACCGGCGGAACGACTTGGGCCGTTATCGGCATTTCATCCGGCACAGGGGTTGACGCCATTTCCGGGACCAACATAGCCGCGACTGGCGCTTGTGCGGGGGCAGTTGCATAAGGCGGCGACGCGACAGTTTCATGCCGATGCGGTTCCGGCATATCCGGCATATAAGGCATTTGCTCAGATTCGGCAGTCTCGTCCGCGCGAATATCCGCAATGACCAATTCGACATCATCCGCCGCAATCACCGAAAGCCCGTCCAGCGCGCCATGCAGCAGCACTCGGCTCATCAACGTATTGATCTTGCGTGGCAGGCCATTGGTATAGCGATAGACGGACCAATAGCCATCACTGGTAATCGCCGGATTGCCGCTCCATCCACCGCGCATCATCCGGTGGCGGATATAGGGTTCCACCTCCTCCGGGTTCATCGGGCCAAGATGGTGGCTCGCGATCACACGCTGGCGCAATTGCTCCAGTTCCGGCGCATAATTAAGACGCGCCCTGAACTCCGGCTGGCCGAGCAGGAATATCTGCAACAGGCATTTTTCGCCCAATTTAAAATTGGAAAGCATCCGCAATTCTTCAAGCGCCGAAGAATTGAGGTTCTGCGCCTCGTCGACAATCAATAGGCTGCGCCGGCCTGACAAGGCGACATCGATCAGATGACGTTCGATCCGACCCAATATATCGCCCTTGGCCAGACCTTCGGTCGGCACGCCGATTTGCTGCGCGGTCATGCGTAGCATGTCCTCAGCCCCAAGCTGGGATGACAAGATCTGCGCCACCTCGATATGCACCCGATCGATCGTGGACATCAAATGCCCGACCAATGTCGTCTTGCCTGCGCCGACATCGCCGGTAATCACGATGAAGCCCTCGCCTTGGCCTAGGCCATAGGAAAGATAGGCCAATGCCTTGCGATGGGTCTGGCTATCGAAATAAAATTCGGGGTCTGGCGTCAGTTGAAAGGGACGCGCCGAAAATCCATAATATTCTGTATACATAAGGTGATCTCTTCCCGTCAGGTCAGAAGTTGTAACGCATGCCGACCAACGCGGATGCGGTCGAGAATGTGTCGCCAGATTTCTGATGCGATGTGGAATAGCCAAGCGAAGTGACGCCAGACAGGCGTTGGGTGATGGCCCGATTATAGGACATGTTTGCCCCGAAATTCGTCTGTTTGAACGCGCGTCCGATCAGCGGATTGGATGTCCCGCCATATAAATCGGCGCTGATCGAGCCGCTCTCACCCATTTTTCGGGCGATATTGGCCTGCGCCCAATAATCATGCCGGCTACGGCGATAAATGCCGAATGGGTCCAATTCCTTAGGGACAAGATATTGGCGTCTGCTCAGGCCAATACCAAAACCGCCGCTCCATTTCCCCTGTTCGCCGTTCAACGACAAGCTCGCGCGACGGCTATAGCTGTTATAAGGGGAAATCTGCGACAGTGCATCACCCAGACAGCCTCCCCCATCCCCGCCAGCGGCAAAGCTGCACCCGCTGAAATCACGCGCGATCGGATTGTTGGCGGCACGGAAATTATTAGGAATCCTGCCAAGGCTGTTATTCAGGCCTCGTCCGAAACTATCCAGACCGCTGGACACGATGGCACGCAAGCCGATGCTCGCGCTCATCTGGTAATTCAGCGATCCATTGATCGCAGTCCTGCCATCGTTCTTGCCATAGGTCATTTCCAGTGCAAGCCGAGGGCTTGGCTTCCAGGAAAACCCGGCGTCATAGCTCAGGCCATTATAATCATAGCTCAGCAACCTCGGCGACGTCGGATCGACGATGTAACGCCCCTTGGGGTCCACAAGCGCGCGGCCCGCCCCATCGAATAACACCCGGCGTTCGCCGACCTCGACATCTTCATAGCCAATGGACCCTTTAAGCGCGAAGGTAGAATTCAACGGGACCAACACCTCCGCCCGGACATCGCTGTTCACCGACCTTTGATCGAGCCAATTGGTATCTTCGCGATCCATATTGCCCGACACGGTCCAGCCGAATGGCAAGTCCCCCGGTTGCATCCCGACCGATGCCTGCACCACATGGCGCAGCGATTGATCATAGCCATCGGCAGGCAAGACCCTGCCTGCGTCCGTCACCTCATCCGGATCGTCCACATTGACATAGCCGAGATGATAAGACGCATTGAGATCAAGCATGCCCGCACGCGTTTGGAACGTGGGACCGGCATCGATGCTATACACCTGATTGCTGCTGTTCCTGCTGCCAATGCCGTTGCGCAGGTCGTTCCTTGCCTGCGTCGCCAAGGCGCTGACATCGACCTTCAGATTGTCGCTCAGCCGATATGCACCACGGGCAATGCCATTATGATTCTCGCCGCCATTGGTTTTGCCATTTGAAGGGATGCGGCGTTCATAGCGATAGCTCGCTTGCCCCTGCGTGCGATAACCGTCAAAAGTCACATCGCCACCGGCAGAAACCTCGCTATAGGTCAGTATCTCGGTTCCGCCCGCGCGCTCAGCATCCAAAACCTGACCGACTTCGAGATAAGCCTTCACATCGCGCCGCGCCGCGGCTGGCCCATTGGGCATGAAGGTAATGAGGACCATCGCCCCCAAAGACATCAGCAGCGGTTTACGCACACGCATACACATCACCTTAGTTACGCCCCATAACCATATTCTTTGCCGACCCGTCGGCTAAAAGAGGAGAAAGTCACGCCATTGAGCAGTAAATGAATGTTGGAACATGTTTTCAGCATTTCCAACGCTTCCTGAATTTCCGTCTCGACGGTCTTGTCGGCGCGGACAATCAGCAAGACCTGTCCCACATGTTTTGCCATCACCGATGCAGTGGAAACATATAAAGCAGGCGCGCTATCGCAGATCACGATGCGATTGGGCTTGCCCGCGATCAGACGCGCAAACAATTCTTCCGCCCGACGCGAGGTCAGCAATTCCGTGGCGCCATGGCTGAGCCGCCCCGCTGGCAGCACCTGCAAATTCGGGATATCGGTCTGAATGATGCAATCTTCTAACCGAATGGCAGGATCGACCAGCGCATCAATCAGGCCCGCGCCGCCTGAAAGGCCCAGCGTGGTCAGCACCTCCGGCTTGGCGCAATCACCATCCACGAGCAAGACATCGAGATCCTGCTCACCCGCCATCGATAAGGCGAGGTTGACGGCGCAAAATGTCTTGCCCTCATCCGGTTGAGCCGAGCAGATGAGGATCACCCGCGCACGCGGATTATCCTCCGTTACCGCGTCCAACAATTGCCGCTTCACGCGCCGGAACTCTTCGGCCAGGCCCGTCACCGGCGCATCATAGCGCAAATAGCCTTTTTGCTTTAAATCCGCATGGTTCACCTGTCCGCTGCGCGTGGGCGCGCCGATCGGTATCGCAGCTTTTGGTGGTTGCGGTGCCTGTTCACGCGCCTGTTCATCCATCTGCGCATTGGCAGCGAGCGCCGCCGCGACCTTTGCATCATATGCCGCCTGAAGCGGATCATATGGCTTTACAGGCGTATCAAAGCGGGGCGACAGATTGAGACGCGCCGACGCGCGTTCCAGCAGCGACCATCTGCGCCTTGGTGCTTGCGGCTTACCATTTTGCAGACGATCATGCTGCCGTCGATTATTCTGCTGAAGGTCCATTTTGTTCTCTCCCATCACGCCACAGTGCCGCGCTGGATAAATTCAACAGCCATCAACACGATAAAACAGGCGAAAAGGCCCAGCAGCATGCCCTTGAACAATTTGGCATGGCGACGCTGGCGGGCCGTATCGCTCAACGTCGCGACATGGCTGATCGCCCCCAGCACATTCATGCCGCTCGATTTCTGCAGCACCGGAATATTTGAATAGGTGCGATGGATTTGCCCGGCGACGACTGCCGCCGCCACGCCTGCGCCCAAAGCTATCACCAGCACCGCAAACAGCAGCAAAGGACGATTGGGCGCATCCGGCGTGCGTGGATAGGTGGGCGGATCGATCACGCGAAATTTGACAGAGTCCGTCTGGCTCTCGACATCGCTTCGCAAGCGAATTTCCTCGCGATCTTTCAGCAGCTTGTCATATTGATCTTTCATCACATCATAGTCGCGGTTCATCTGTGCCTGTTGCGCGGTGATGTTCGGCGCGGCAGCGCTGCGGCTGGAAAGGGAGTTGACCTCCGCCATTAACGCCGCCCTGCGCACGCGCAACCCGGCCACGGTCGCCTGACGTTCAGCGTAAATGGCGCGCAGCGATGCATAAGCGGGGTTACCGACAACTGCGCCACCGCCCGCGCTTTTAAAAGCGGCACGCGCAGCTGCCAATTGCTTGCGCAAGGCCTTCATATCGGGATGGCTCTCGGTCCAGCCTTTGGATTGTGCTTCCACGATCTCGGACTCCAATTGCCCCAACCGACCATCGCCACCCATGACGCTCCCCGACGGGGTCAGCGCAATTTGGCTTTGCGCGGCGACAAGGGCGCTCTGCGCTGAAATCAGATTCTGATCGACATTGGCCAGTTCGGCGCGGGCCTGATCCAGCCGCTGACCACCAACACCCGCGACCGGCAACAGCCCGGCATAACGCTGCTCGAAATCGGCCTTTGCCTGCTCAGCCGTTTGCAATTCTTTTTCCCGGCGCGCCAATTGCTCGTCGAAAAATCGCAATGTCTGGTCGGTTTCGTCACGATTGCCGGCAAGATTGTCGGCCACGAAAATATCGAGCAATTTCTGATTGATCTCTTGGGCCAAACGCGCATTTTCTCGTTCGGACAAGCCGCGCCGTGCAGACCGTGCTGTGATCTTGAACAGGTTTTGAACGGACTTTACCGATAGATCATCGCGCAATTCCTCGACCATCAGCGCCATATCTGCCGGTGTGCGTACTTCCGAGGCCAGTCGCGTGCCGCGCACCACTTTTTCAAGGCTGACGCTGGAAATCAGGGTTTGCTTGACCCGTTCAATCTCCTGTGCGCGCTCGGCTGGCACCACCCCGATCTTGCCGGGAAGCAGCGACTGCATTTCCACAGAAATTTGCGATTCAGATGCATAACCATTGGGAATCAATGATATTATAAGCCAACCAATAATCGCCACGGCCCAGGCGATAAGCAGCGCAGGCCAACGCTTGCGCCATGCCACATGGATAATCAATCGTAGTTCGTCGTAAATGCCGGTCATCGAGTCAGGCGCTCCGTCATTCGGTGCAAGGGGCCAATCATGTCGATCAGAACATGCTTTCAGGGATGATGATGACATCGCCCGGCGCCAATTTCACATTGGCGCGGCTGTCCCCTCGTTTCAGCAGGTCGGCAATGCGTACTTTATATTCTTTTTGCTGGCCGCTCTTGCGGTCGAACCGGACGAGCCGCGCCCGATTGCCCGCCGCATATTCCGAAATACCGCCCACCGCGATCATCGCATCCAGCAGCGTCATATTCACGCGATACGGCAAGGATGCAGGTTTTTCCGTTGCACCCACGATGCGAATTTGCTGAGAAAATGTGCCGGAAAACTGTTCAACAATAACCGAAACCAGCGGGTCTTTGATATATTGCGCCAGCATGATCTTCATATCGTCTGCCAGCATGGCAGAGGTCTTGCCCACCGCTGGCATATCGGCAATCAACGGTGTCGTGATGCGGCCATCGGGCCGCACCTGCACTTTTGCGCCGAGTTCCGGATTGCGCCAGATGAAGATCGTCAATTGATCGAGCGGGCCGATGACATATTCATCGCCCGGCCCTTCGTCCCGCTGCACAAATGCCGCAGAAGGGAGCCTGTCCGATGAATGACCGCCGATCGTCATCCCGCAGCCGGTGAGGGCCATCGCCGCCAAACAAAGGCTGCACGCCATTTTTGACCGATTGGTCCAACGCATAAGCAAAACTCCGCAACACAACAAACGCAAACATGACACCCGACCCGCAAACACAAGCGGACACGGATATGATTACAATCTTTTTACCTCAAATAGGTGAAGATTCTATTAGGCTATGACAATCGCTCGAAAAATCGCCTCACACCCCCACCAGCAATTCCTCGGCGGGTCCATGACCCAGAAACGCCATCGGGCTTGCCGAAGCGCCATAAGCCCCAGCAAGGAAGATCGCGACCACATCCCCCGGTTCCGCATGCGGCAGGCCGATTTTGTCGCCCAGACGATCCAGCGGTGTGCATAGGCACCCGACGACCGATACTTCCTCATCCCCCGGCGCATCCATCGCACTGGCAATGGCCAAAGGATAATTGCGCCGCACTACCGTGCCGAAATTGCCACTCGCGGCTAATTGGTGCTGCAAACCGCCATCCACCACGAGAAACTCCTCTTGATGGCTGATCTTACGATCCAAGATCCGCGTCAGATACACGCCGCATTCTCCGACCAGCCAACGGCCAAGCTCGATATGGAAATGGGTGTCGCGCAATATCGCTGGCCGTGCCGCCAATGTGGTGTTGAGCGCTGCGCCAATGCGGCCAATATCGACAGGCGTATCGCCGGGGAAATAGGGGATGCCGAACCCACCGCCCAGATTGACGCTTGGCGGCGATACGCCTGCCTGCGCAGCCAAATCCGCGGCCAATGCCACCGTCGCCTGTTGGGTCGCGATCAACGCATCCGTGTCCAGCGCCTGCGAGCCTGCAAAAATATGGAAACCCTGCCAATCCGCGCCCGCATCTACCAAATGGCGCACCAACGCTGGCACGCGCTCGGCATCCACGCCGAACGGCTTGGCCCCGCCGCCCATCCGCATCCCCGAACCCTTGATGTCGAAATCCGGATTGACCCTGACCGCAAGCCGAGGCCTTACCCCCAACCGCGCAGCGATGGACAATGCCCGCGATGCCTCGCTCTCCGATTCCAGATTAATGGTGACGCCCGAACTAATAGCGGCATCCAACGCCGCATCGCGCTTGCCCGGCCCGGCAAAGCTGATCCGTTCCGGTGCAGCCCCTGCTGCCAAGACGCGCTCCAGTTCTCCGCCAGATGCGACGTCAAAGGCATCTACCTCCGCCACCATCGCCCGGATCAATGCGGGCAAAGGATTGGCCTTCACCGCATAATGTAAAAACACCTGCGGCGGCATGGCCGCGCGAAAAGCCGCAACCTTTTGCCGCACCACGCCCATGTCATAGATAAAGGCAGGGGTTGTTTCGACCTGCTCCAGCCAATGCGAAAAAGGCTGGCCAGCAAGAACAAGCTGCCCTTCCCGCACTTCGAAATAAGGGGGGATCGGCCCCATCGGCTTCATGACATCACCTCATTACGAATCTGAACTCTATCCAGCTTACCATTGGGATTACGTGGAAATTTATCACGCCAGATGATCCGCTGCGGCACCATATGGCTCGGCATCTCCCGACGGAACCATCCTATCAATCCTGCCTCATCAGCCTTGCCACCAACAGGCCGCGCCACCAGCCAGATCGACTGCCCAAGCCGATCATCCGCCACCCCAAAGGCCACCGCCTCGGCCACATGTTTTGATGCAATGGCCGCCTCTTCAATCTCGGTCGGACTGATCCGGTTGCCGGAGACTTTGATCATCTCATCATCTCGCCCGACAAAGCGCAACAAACCTGCCGCATCACGCACCAGCGTATCGCCTGACCACACCGCCATGCCCTGATATGTCATACAGCGTGGCGCAGGCCGAAAACGCTCGGCAGTGCGCGCCTCATCCTGCCAATAGCCCTGCGCCACCAATGGCCCGCCATGGACCAATTCACCCGGCTCGCCCACATCTGCCTCATGCCCATCGGGACGAACAATCCGCACTTCGGCAAAGGGAATGGCCTCACCCACCGCATCCGGGAACTGATCGACCAGCGCGGGGTCGAGATAGGTCGAACGAAAGGCCTCGGTCAGACCATACATCAAATACAGTTCTGCCATTGGGAAACGCGCCCGCATCCGTTGCACAAGCGACACCGGCAGCCGCCCGCCGCTATTCGTCAGGCGGCGCAGCGGCGCAATCGCCTCATCCGGCCAAGGCACTTCATCCAATTGCACCCATAAGGGCGGAACGCCGGCAAGGGTCGTAATCTCATAACGCGCCACCGCCTTCACCACATCGCGCGGCAATAAATAATCGAACGGCACAACCGCGCCGCCAGCAGCCCAAGTCGATAATAATTGGTTCTGCCCATAATCGAACGCCAAGGGCAGGACGCACAACGTCCGGTCATCCGCCCCCAGCTTCAAATAACGCGCCACGCTGACGGCACCGAGCATCATATTTTGATGGCTCAGCATCACGCCCTTGGGTCGCCCGGTCGAACCGGAGGTATAGAGAATCGCCGCAAGTGTATCCGGACCATAAGCCGATGGTCCAATCGCACCTGATGCCGCCAACATCTCCGGCCACACCAACGCCTCATCCAGCGTCTTAGCCATGAAACTGACGTCATGATCCCGTAGATTGTGCAGCCGCGCCGCGCCTGCGATCAGCAAGCGTGCACCGCTGTCATTCAGGATATAAGCGGCTTGCAGGGCTTTTAGCGCGGGATTGATCGGCACATGCACCAGCCCTGCACGCGCGCAAGCGAGCGGCATCAGGCAGGTAAATCTGGATTTCGGCCCCCAAGATGCGACCCGATCCCCCTTGGACAGATTTTGGGCGCGCAGCCATGCCGCCATCTTCCCAACAATCTGATCCAATTCGAAAAAACTGATCAATCCAGCCTTGTCGATCAAGGCAGGCGCATGTATCTCTCCAGCAAGCGCCAGATGATCAAGCGGCTTGCTCGCCAATTGTTGTAGCTGGAGTCCCACGCTTTCACCGATCCTTAGCATCCGGGTCCTATAAAGCTCTTATTATGGCGTTGTTGGTAAATTATTTGCGTTCTGTCGAGGCCTTGGTCGTTGGGGCGGGGCATTCTTTGTCTCGGGACGCGCAATTATCTCTGTTTGACCGTGCCGATTGGTTCAGGCTGCTGGACCGCCATTTCCCTGCGGGTGAGGCGCTGCGCATCGCATATGTCACGGATGGCAATGGCGCGCATTGCTGGCTGCCGCTCATGATCCACAAGAAAAAGGGGTCGGCCTGGGCCTGTTGGTATAGCTTGAAATTCCAGCCGATATGGGCGGGGACCGAGGATAAAGGTCGCCGCGTCACCTTGCTCGCCGCCATTGCGCGCGATTTGAAGCGTCATTGCGGCACCTTATCGCTATATCCTGTCCCATCCGAACGCGGGATCGCGGACCTGATCGGCACGGCCTTTCGCCTATCAGGATGGATGGTCGAGCACATGGACAGCGGCGCAAACTGGGTGGCCGATACCAAGGACTTAAGCTTCACCGCCTATTGGTCCGCCCGCCCTTCCCGCCTGCGTAACACTGTTCAGCGCCGTGCCATACAGGCTGGTCTGGAAATACATATTCACCGCGAATATCAGATTGATATCTGGAATGATTATGAAACAGTCTATGGCAATAGCTGGAAGCCGGAAGAAGGCGCGCCCGGCTTTGTTCGTGACATGGCGCAAGCCGCAGGACGTGACGGCAGTTTAAGGCTGGGCATCGCTTATCGACAAGGCAAACCAGTGGCCTGCCAGCTCTGGACAGTCGATCATGATGTCGCGATCATTCATAAGCTGAGTTACGCCCATCACGCCCGCAGCTTTTCCCCCGGTACGTTGTTGAGCGAAGCGATGTTCCGATATGTCCTCGATAATGACCATCCCCATCGCATCGATTTCGGCACCGGCGATGATGCATATAAAGCAGATTGGATGGACCGAAAATTACCATTGGCGCGGATGACAATGGCTCACCCCCTTCGTATAAGCGGCGTCCTCGCGCTTACTGAAACGGCACTTCGCCGGGTCGCAAGGCGCGTCCGATGATCGATCGAAGGAAAAATTATGCCCGATATCAGCGCTCTCGACCTGCAACTGCGCGCGCTTATGTCTTCGACGCTGGGAATCAGCGAGGATCGCGTCGCCGCGTTCAATGCAGAAACGCTGCTGTTCGGCGCGTTGCCGGAACTCGATTCCATGGCAGTTGCCAGTCTGTTGACGGAATTGGAAGATCATTTCGGCATAACGGTCGAGGATGAAGACCTCGATGGCACCTTATTCGAAAATTATGGCAACCTCCTCGCCTATCTCATTGGTAAAAAATCAAATAAATGATTTTGATCTAACGGTCGTTCAGCGGTTCGTAACCGCGACGACCGGACATATCTGGCTAAGCGGCTGGCTCGGTGACAATGGCCGCCATCTGTTATTCGTGCCGCCCTTATTTGCCGAAATGAACCGATGCCGCCGCTTGATAGCGGACTGTGCCATGATGCTGGCGCATTTGGGCTTTTCCTGCTGGATCATCGATCTTCCCGGCACCGGGGAAAGCGAGGCCGATCCGGCGCTGCTATCGCTCGATGATTGGCATGATGCCGTGGACAGCGCCGCAGCCGACATCAAGGCCGATGCCATCATCGCCCTACGAGGCGGCGCGATCTTGGGGCGACACAGTCAGCACCTCCCGCATTGGTCGCTATCCGCCATGGATGGACAGATGATCATCCGTGAATTGCTCCGCCTGCGCATGGCCAGCGACCGTGGATTGGGCAAGCTATCCACCACTGCGCAATTGACAGCCATTGCTAGTCATCTCGGTCTCGAAATCGGTGGATATTGGTTATCGCCAGCCCTGTTTGATGGGCTTTCAAATGAAATATTATTAAGTTATCCCAATTCAATATCCTATCAACTTGAGAATAATATTAAGGGCGGTGAAGACCCCATGCTTGCAGGCGAACCGATGTGGCGTCACGCCGAGCCGGGCCGCTCTCTCTCTATGGCAGCGGCGATGGCCAATGCGATCGCAACATGGCTCGATTGATGCGCGCGCTCATCACTTTCACCTGCGAAGGCGTATCATTGGCCGCCACGCTTGATCAGGCGGACGAGGCTGACACCGCGTTGCTGATCGTCAGCGGTGGCACCGAAATTCGCAGCGGCGCCCATCAGAGCATGGCGCAACTTGCAGGCCATTTGCGCCACCATCAGATCCATGTCCTGCGCTTTGACCGGCGAGGCATTGGCGATAGCGGGGGAATTGACCCCGGCTTTGAGAATACCGCCCCAGACATCGCCGCCGCCATCGCCGCGTTGCGCCACGCATGTCCGAATGTTCGCCGGATCTATGCCTATGGCAATTGCGACGCGGCGGCGGCGCTGGTGCTGCACCATCTCCCGTTGGGACTATCCGGGCTATTGCTCAGCAATATATGGACGATTGATGATGTGACTGACCAGTCCCTCCCCCCGTCATCCGCCATCCGCGCGCGCTATTTCAGGCAATTGACCAGCATTTCCGGATGGAAAAAACTTATAACAATGTCAGTTGATTATAGAAAACTTTTGACAGGTATTTTCAAGATAATCACCCCTACACCCCCATCTCTTCCCGGCGCACTTGTCGCCCGACTGGGTCGCGCTTTGGCGCAGAGCGACCTGCCCGTGCACATCCTGCTCGCCAGCCATGACAATCAAGCCATCGCCTTTGCCGATGCATGGTCAGGACCGTATTTTACCGAAGCGCGGGGCCGTTCGAATATCTACATCAATCAATATAACACGGCCTCGCACAGCTTTGCTGGCGAGGCCGATGCAGCCGCATTGCGGGCATTCTGCTTGCGGGCTTTACGCGGGAATTAACCCGCGTGGCCGAGGAAGCGTTCGGCATCAAGTGCCGCCATGCAGCCGGTGCCTGCTGCCGTTACGGCCTGACGATAGATGCGGTCGGCGACATCGCCACAGGCGAACACGCCCGGCACATTTGTCATCGTCCGGCCCGGTTCGACCAACATATAGCCTTCATTATCAAGCGCGAGATGGCCCTTGAAAATATCGGTCGCAGGCTGGTGGCCAATGGCGACAAAACCGCCATCGACATCAATGGTTTGCAGCGCGCCGCTGTTCAAGTCACGCAATTCCATCGCGACCAGACCTTCCGGCTGGCCGCCACCGATGAAGCGGCTAACTTCATGATTCCAGATCACCTTGATGTGCGGATGGGCGAACAGGCGATCCTGCAAGATCTTCTCGGCACGCAGCGTGTCGCGACGGTGGATCAAGGTGACGTCCTGGCTGTGGTTGGTGAGGTATAACGCCTCTTCCACTGCCGTATTGCCGCCACCGATCACCGCAACCTTCTTGCCGCGATAGAAGAACCCGTCACAAGTGGCACAGGCAGACACGCCCTTGCCGCCCAGTTCCTGTTCCCCCGGCACCCCCAGCCACTTGGCCTGCGCCCCGGTCGAGATAACCAGCGTATCGCCGATGTAGATATCGCCGCTATCGCCGATGGCCGTGTATGGCGGGCCATTCGCCAGATCGACTTCGACGATGGTGTCCCACATCATCCGCGTTCCGACATGTTCGGCCTGCGCCTGCATTTCCTGCATCAGCCAGG
>DITW01000068.1 GCA_002422945.1 Sphingomonadales bacterium UBA6174
ACCACTCAGTGGGGGCCGGTCAGATTTGGACGGTCGGACCGGTTATATGGTCAAGGACCGAAAGCTGATCATCATCCCGGCGGAAGTGGAGACTGACATTTTTTCGAAGACTGTTCGGGATGGCATAAGTGTTGCCAAGGTGCCCTTTGTTTCGACAACGTCTACCGAGCTTATAAAGGCTCTGAATGAGTTGGTCTAAGGACTCATCCGACGTAACACTGCCCAACTCCAAACCTTAAGCGGAAATCAAGAGAAATCATTTTTTCTGTATGTTATAGATATCCACTAAAGCATGTGCGGTCGAGAGCTTTGGAGTATATCGGACCTAAGGGAGCAAATATCCCCCGACACCTTAGATCAGCGTTGGAAAAGCTGTTGCCTATAAGCCCTTCAATGCATTGCACAGGTTCTTGAATGTGACAGGAGTTTGAAGGGCGGCTGCGTAATGGCGCCGCCCTTCATAATGGCTTAAAACTTCATGCGGCCTTCGATGAAGAAGGTGCGTGGAGCACCCGGAACCGCGGTATTTAACTGGAACAATTCACCCAGAGCAATGCCGCCGACATAATATTCCTGCTTGAATGCATTCTTCAGATTTGCGGTCAACGACCAGCCGGAGTCCCGGTCTTCGAAGCCCGCTCTGAAGTTCACGAGAGTATAGCCCGGAAGTTCGGAGCCTGGATTGGAATTACCCGTTGAAGTGAAAGAGGTCTTGGTTTGAGTGTAGATGTCACCACGTGCAGTGACGGCGATCGCACCTGATACAGGTACTGTTACTTCAGCATATGCGGTGCCAGTCCATTTCGAAGTATCCGGATAGGTACCGAATTCAACGGGGGTGCCGCCTTGAACCGATACGAGGTTCTTGGTGAACTTCGCATCCGTATAGGTCGCGGCGCCACCCAATTGGAGCCATGATGCCGGTGTGATCGTGCCGTCAATCTCGATACCCTTAACCTTCGCGCGCGGCACATTGACAGTCACCGCCGCAGGAGATCCGGCCACCAAGGTGTACGCAACACGCTGGCTATCGTTGATCCAGTTTTGATACAAAGCGATATTGGCACGCATTGGCACGTTTCCAGCGATGCCGTTATACTTTGCGCCAATCTCGGCATCCGTCACGGTCTCACGGCCATAGCCATTGCCGCCTTCAGTGCCGAGGCCGGGCACGGGCCTTTGCGAGTTGTTATAGCCCCCGTTACGATAGCTGCGCCTCGACGTGGCGTAGAGCAGCAGGCTAGGATCCAATTGCTCTTGAACGCCAATCGTCCAGCTTAGATTTTTGAATGATTTGGATTGATTATATTCATAGGTCGCCATCGCGGCAGGTGAATCGCGGTATGCATTGTCTGCTGGCAGCGTTTCCATCTTAACCTTTTCGTCGGTGTAACGGATGCCGCCTGTGACAGAGAGACCCGCTATGCCAACAGTGTCACTCAGGTCATATGTACCCTGCGCATAGCTCGCATAGGTCTTATTGCGGTTAAGTGCAGCAAAGGATTGCAGCGATGCAATGATCGGGAACGTCAGGATATTGGCTGGGTTGAGATACAGCGATCGTTCAGATGAGTAATAAGCGCCAGCTACATAAGAAAGCCGGTCGCCTAACCCTTTGCCTACAAGTTGCAGTTCTTCTGAAAATTGCTTGGTTCGATTGGTGACGACGGCATTGTCATCGATCCCATAGGCGGTGCCATCAAAGTCGGAGAGGTTCCTGCTATTGATACGGGTATAACCGATCACGTTGCGTATCTGCGTGTTATCTCCGACTTCAACTGAGGTGATGTTGGAGATGATAATATTGCGGCCACGATAGCTGTTTGGCGTGTTGGACTCGACTACATAGGGTCCGCGCGCCATCTGGCTGGCGAGGTTGGACTGCAAGCCGCCCGGATCCAGTTTCGGATTGGCGGCGGCATAGGTGGCTGCTGCGCCCTCGCCGGCGTTGGGGGGACCGCCGGCGCCAGCAACGAATCCGCTGATGATGGCTTCGAATAATGCAGCATTCCCGAAATTGGTGAGCGCGATAAGCGGAATCACCCCATTGGGGTTCAAGCTGTAAAGCGAGCCGACGAGGCTGTTCCCCTTGGCGCGATAATAATCGACGACGAGATCGTTCTGTATGCCTTCAGTCGGCTTGACCGTCAGGCTGCCACGAAGGCCATGGCGATCAACATCGCCTGCCCGGGTGCCGAGGTAGATGTTCTTTTGAAAGCCATCGCGTTTCTCGTAAAAACCAGCGATGCGCAAAAGGACCTTGTCATCGACAATCGGTAGATTGATGGCGCCTTCGACCTGCTGAAGATTATAATTGCCGATACGTCCAAGCGCATAACCTTCCACGCTATTGGTTGGCTTGGCAGTTGTGAATAGCACCGCGCCACCGGTCGCGTTGCGACCGAACAGGGTCCCTTGCGGTCCCTTCAGAACTTGGACCGATTGTAGGTCATAGAAAGCGGATGCACCGCCGCCGCCGCCGACCTGCACTTCGTTGACATAAGGTAACACGCCTGGACGCGTTCCACTGAAGGCGTCGAGCGATTGGCCTCGGATAGCATAATTGAGCGCATTCGAATTTGCTGTCGCGCGCACCGTCAATCCCGGTGATACTGATTGAAGATCGGCCTCAGTGGTAACCGCACGCTTAATAAGTGTGTCAGGCGATAGAACGGCGACCGAGACAGGCGTCTTAGACAGGCTTCCTGTGCGCCGCTGCGCTGTAACGATGATATCGCTATCGTTAATGTGGGCTGATGCCGTAGATGGTTCAGGGCTGATATTGGTCGCAATCGCTGTTTGCGCGACGGCTGGAATGCCGGCGCTACCAATCGCCATAAGGCATGTGCCCACAAGATATTTTCTGTAGTTAGTTCCAATCACAGCACTCTCCCCTTCATACAAGTTCTATCGACCTGCACATTATTACATATCAGATATGCATTAATGTGCAATCGCTATTACGACAAGCCAGAAGGGAGCAGGGTTGTATGACCGTGAGGGCGCAGAACGAGTGACAATAGTCGAGCATCGCCCGCTCATTGTCAGGTCGTACTAGACTGATGATTGGCAACAGCCGGATCGATCGGTGGCTGCTGTCTGGGCTGCATGTTACTTTTTCGAGGACTTTCAATCCAACTAGGAGGCAAGTTTGCAGTTAGGCTGAGCCTTTGAAGAAACTTTCACCTTCCCGCGCGAGGCGAGCGAGAAGCGGCGTCGCCGTCTGTCCATGTTTTTCCAGGCCTGCTACGATGCGATTCAGGCCCTCTTGCTCCGCCCAATACATCGGACCTCCCTTCGCAATGGGCCATCCATAGCCGCTAGTCCAGACGACATCGATATCCGATACCCGCTGCGCGATGTGTTCTTCGATAATCTTCGCGCCTTCATTGACCATCGGGTAGATTGTGCGTTCGATGATGTACTGTGTGCTCAAGTCCCTCGGCGGCTTACCGACGCGGCCTGTGAATGCATCGATGACGGCCTGCGCTTCGGCTGACTCGCTGCGGTGGCGATGGGCATCATAGTCATAAAAGCCCTTGCCTACCTTCTGACCTAATCTGCCCGCTGCGCATAGGGCTTCACGGATCGTTTCAATGCGTGAAGGATCTCGATGCCAGCCAACATCCACACCGGCCAGATCGATCATCTGAAACGGACCCATCGGCATGCCGAATTCGACATGGGCTTCATCTATCCGCCGTGGCGGCACCCCCTCCATGAGCAAGAGCATTGCTTCGCGCTGGCGTGCCTGAAGAATCCGATTGCCTATAAAGCCGTAGCAATTGCCGGAGACGACAGGGGTCTTGCCGATCACGCCCCCCAATTTCACAGCGGTGGACAGAACATCATTGGCGGTGTGTGCGCCCCGCACAATCTCGAGTAGTTTCATGATCTGGGCCGGCGAGAAGAAATGCATGCCAACAACATCATCGGGACGGGTGGTAGCGATGGCGATTTGGTCGATATCGAGATAGGACGTGTTGGTCGCAAGGATCGCTCCAGGCTTTGCTACCTGATCAAGCTTGGAGAAAACCTCTCGCTTGATGTCGAGCGATTCATACACGGCTTCGATGATCAGGTCGCAATTCGCGAGGCTGTCGAATACAAGGGATGAGTGCAGCAATTTGCGCGCGTGTTCTGCTGCCGCAGCGCCCATCCGGCCCTTATCCACTCGACCGCGGTAAAAGCCCGTGATCATGGCAACCCCCCGTTCGAGCGCAGAAGCATCCCGCTCTACGAGGGTGGTCGGCAGTCCTGCATTTAGAAAATTGATGGCAATGCCAGCGCCCATGGTGCCCGCGCCCACAATGCCCACCGATGCCACCGGGCGCGACGGACTGTCGGTCTCGACACCTTCGATCCGACTCCCCTGCACGCGTGCATCTTCGATGTAAGTGGCCGGATCGTTCCGAAGTGCAGGGGTCATAAATTCCTCTGAGAACTGGTGCTCACCTCAGGTGGTAGGCTGCGATGCAGCGCATGCTGAGGCCAAGAATGGCATTGTTATTAAAATAAGGGATATACATATTTGGCATATCTCGCTAGCCATTTTCAGCTATAGCCTTAAATGGGTAGCGCGATTGGAGAGCGGTGCATGCGGCATGATATGATGGACTTCGATTACATTGTGGTGGGTGGCGGTTCGGGCGGTGCAGTGGTGGCGGCCAGACTCAGCGAGGATGCGTCCAATCAGGTGCTTTTGCTAGAAGCGGGACCGGATGATCGCAATATTTGGATTGATGTGCCGATTGGCTTCGCGCGTGTTCTGGCTGACCCAAAATGTATGTGGCATATGGAAACAGAGCCAGAGGCCCAACTGAATGGCCGACGAATTTCTGCGCTCCGTGGCAAGGTGCTAGGCGGATCAAGTGCTGTCAACGGCATGATCTACGTGCGCGGCCTGCCTTCGGATTATGCTTTATGGGGGCAATTGGGTGCGCGTGGCTGGTCCTTTGAAGATGTGCTGCCCTACTACCGCCGTAGTGAACGACATGCGGGTGGTGCCGATGAATTTCACGGTGCTGAAGGCCCGTTGGGTGTAGAATCAGCCCGGTGGCGCAATCCTCTTGCCGATGCATTTCTCGCGTCAGCTGAAACGTTAGGCATCCCGCGTCGCGATGATTTCTGTGGCCGCGAGATAGACGGTGCGGGCTATTATCAAATGACCACCTCGCGCGGTCGGCGCTCATCCACCGGGAAGGCCTTTCTCAAGGCGGCGCGAGGCCGCAAGAATCTGCATGTTCTTACCGGATCGCTGGTGTCAAAGATCGAATTCGACGAAAAGACAGCGACAGGGGTATTGTTTGAGCGCGGTGGCAAGGTCCAGCGCGCGACTGCACGGCGTGAAATCGTGCTAGCTGCAGGCTCATTCGCGACACCGCAGTTGCTTCAGCTTTCTGGCGTCGGGCCTGCTGATTTGCTCGGTGGATTGGGTATTCCCGTGGTGCATCATCTGGCCGGGGTGGGCGAAAATCTTATGGACCATATCCTGCCCAAGCGATCCTTCACCACCAGCAGTGTCGACACATTTAACAAGATGATGTCCAGTCCGATCTCGCAGGGGCTTGCCGGGTTGCGTTATCTGGCAAATCGTAATGGGCCGCTAGCGATTGGCGCTGCCCTTGCGGGCGGTTTCGCACGCACACGCGAAAATCTTGACGATCCGGATATCCAAATCTTCTATATGCCCTTCGAGGCGGGAGACTATTCTGGCAAGTTGCCGCCGGTATCCAGCTTCCAGATTAGTTTCTATCAAAATCGCCCTGAGAGCAGGGGAAATGTGCGCATCGCTTCCTCAGATGTGCATGATGCGCCGCGCATCGCCGCAAATTATTTCTCAATGGAAAGCGATATGCGCGTTGCAGTCGATGGGTTGCGCCTGATCGGTAAGATCGGAGCGGCCGCGCCTTTGCAGAAGCTGGGCGCCAAGGAATTGCAGCCTAATCTCAAGGAGGAGAGCGACGAGGTCTTGGTCGACTATATTCGCGAGACGGCGAGCACCGGATATCATCATGTCGGGACTTGTCGCATCGGTCGTGCTGATGATGCAGCAGCAGTGGTCGATTCGGAACTTCGTGTCCACGGGTTGCACGGGCTGCGTATTGCCGACGGCTCCGTCATGCCGTCGATTTTGTCTGGCAATACCAATGCGGCTTGCATCATGATTGGTGAGCGTTGCGCTGATTTCCTCGCTCAGGCAGCCCGGGTGGATGCAGCGGCGTGAGCCCGCTTGACGGAATCCGGGTGCTGGATTTCAGTACCTTGTTGCCCGGCCCGATGGCGAGCCTGATGCTGGCTGAGGCCGGTGCGGAGGTTATCAAGATCGAACGGCCTCAGGGCGGCGATGAAATGCGCAGCTATATTCCGAAGCTGGATTCTGACAGCAGCAACTTCCACCTGTTAAACCGAGGCAAGCGCAGTATCGCGATTGATCTGAAGGCTGATGGCGCTGTAGAGCGGCTGCGACCGTTGATCGAGCAAGCGGACGTCGTTATCGAACAATTCCGTCCCGGCGTGATGGTTCGACTTGGTCTTAGCGCTGAGGTTCTTCAAGCGATCAATCCGCGTCTTATTTATTGCTCGATTACGGGGTGGGGGCAAACCGGGGCGAAGGCGCACACCGCGGCGCATGACCTCAACTATATGGCAGAGACTGGCCTGTTAGGGCTGACTGGCGGCAGTGACGGCGCGCCAGTACTGCCGCCAGTGCTTGCCGCAGATATTGCTGGCGGCGCGATGCCCGCTGTTATCAACATTCTGCTCGCGCTGCGCCAGCGTGACCTCGATGGTAAAGGGGCTGTTCTCGATATCGCTATGGGTGAATCACTTTTCTGCTTCGCATATTGGGGGCTGGGCAATGGATTCCACGCTGGCCAATGGCCGCAGCGGGGTAGTGATTTGGTGACCGGGGGATCTCCTCGTTACAATATATATAGCACTGCCGATGGCGCTCATATCGCCGCCGCCCCAATCGAAGACAAATTTTGGGCGCGTTTTTGCGAACTGATCGACCTTCCCGCCCCCTTTCGGCGCGAGACAGCGAAGCCTGTCGACGCCATCGCCGCAGTTGCTACGTGCATCGCTGCGCGCCCAGCCGCAGTGTGGCGCGATGTCTTTGCCGGTGAGGATGTCTGCTGTTCAGTAGTCATATCCCTGAAAGAGGCGGTGGGTGACCCTCATTTTCAGGATCGCGGCGTGTTCGAGGGCGAGCAGCCCATACTTCCATTGCCGATTGCGCGCGTGTTTCGCGCGCATGGCCCGCTGCGCACTGCGCCTGCGCTTGGCGAGTACCAGATCGATTGAATCGCTGTTTTCAGTCGTGAAAAACGTTGACAGGTCCATTTTTATTACATATCAGTTATACAATAATTGGAGAGAAAAATGGCAACAGCACCCGCTTCCAGCCCTCTGGCTGCCCCCGATGTGCCTGCAAACAAAAGAGCGTTGCAGGCGTTTTTTGTTGTATCGGCTGACGGTCATGTGAACGAACCCAATGATGTATGGTCGGCACGGGTTGAGCCACGCTTTCGGGACCGTCTGCCGCACGTCAAGGTTGATGAAAAGGGTCGCAAATGGTTCGTCGCGGAGGGCATCCGGCCATCGATGATCCGCGAGGCGCCGCGCGACCTATCGGTCCCTGTCGAGGAATTCATCAACAGTGTCGGTTACGAACCGGACCGGCCATCGCTAGATAAGACCAAGGGGGCAATGTTCCAGAATCAGGGTGGTTTCGGGGTCGATCGATACCGGGATATGGATTATGACGGCGTCGATGCCGAGATCGTCTTTCCCAACAAGGGCCTGACGAACTGGCAGTCGCCCGATCCTGAACTTAATGTGGCGATGTGCGCGGCATGGAACGACTGGGCTTTTGAAGCCTTTGGCGGGCATAATCGCAGCTTCCCGGCTGCCTGCGTCGCCCCGGCTGATATTCCGGCTGCGGTACAGGAAATCGAGCGTGCAGCCGATCGTGGTTTCAAATTCGTCATGATGCCGCCGCTGGTCAAGGGGGCGAGCTATAATCAGGCGATTTTCGATCCGCTGTGGGATGCGTTGAGCCAGACCGGCCTGCCTGTCACTTTTCACGCGGGCACGGGGAAGGATCCTCGAACGGCGGGTGGCGATGGCGGTGCTATCATCAATTATGTAGTCCACGCGATGAATACGGTGCTCGAACCCACTGTGCAGCTTTGCAGCTCCGGCGTGTTTGACCGATTCCCGGAGCTTAAATTCGCCACGATTGAGGCTGGGGCGGGGTGGTTACCCTATGCGCTATGGGCGATGGACCACGGGCGGGAGTGTTTCTCTTTCTGGGTATCCCCCCAATTGAAATACAAGCCCTCAGAATATTTCCGGATGCATGGCTATGCCAGCTTCGAGACCGATCCTGTCGGCATCGAGTTGCTTGACCGCATTGGGGTCGACAATCTGCTGTGGGGTAATGATTACCCTCATATCGAAGGGTCGTGGCCGAACAGCGAAAAGGCGATCTCTTCATGGTCCAAGAACCTGAATCATGATCAAACCGCCAAGATTCTGGGTCTTAACGCTGCCAAGCTGTTCAACATTCCTGTTCCTCCCGCTTATGTCGCGGCGGCCTGACCTATGGCCGTCAGGCAGGATCGGGGTGGCCCGCTCGCCGGGATCAGGGTAATTGAACTGGGTAGCATGATCGCAGGCCCAGTGGCCGCAACATTGCTGGGTGATTTCGGGGCTGAGGTGATCAAGATTGAGCCGCCGGTTGTTGGTGATCCAATCCGACATTCGGGACCATTTGTGGGCGAGGAAAGCCTATATTGGAATGTCGAGGGTCGTTCGAAGCGATCGGTTACACTTGATCTGCGACGTCCCGAAGGACAAGAGGTGCTAAGGTCGCTGGTCGAACATGCGGATATTCTGATCGAGAATTTCCGCCCTGGAACGATGGAGCGATGGGGGTTGGACTATCCTCGCCTGCATGCGCGCAATCCGCGGTTGATCATGCTCAGCACCTCTGGCTTCGGCCAAACTGGGCCAAATGCCAAGCGTCCGGCCTATGATCGCGTCTCACTTGCCTATGCAGGCTTTCTTAACATGACGGGTTACCCGGATCGCGCGCCTGTCCGTCCCGGTACCGCATTGGCGGACTATCAGGCAGCATTGTTGGGGGCTTTCTCGCTGATGGTAGCGCTCTATCATCGTGATCGGGGCGACGGTGTTGGCCAGCAGATCGACTTGTCGCTGTTCGAGGCCGTATTCCGTTTCACCGATGTGATGATTACGGCCTATGATAAGCTGGGAACGAGCCGAAACCGTTCGGGCAATCGGCATTTCGCGGCTGCGCCGGGTGATCATTATCTGACCGGCGATGATAAATATGTTGCCATGACAGTGGCTGCCAACAATGTGTTCAAGCGCTTGTGTGAGGCCATTGGCCGTCTCGATCTTGCCGATGATGAACGTTTTTCCAGTCACATTAAGCGTGTCGAGAATTTCGATGCGATCAATGCCGTGGTGACGGATTGGTTTCTCAGCAGATCGGCGCGCGAAGCGACAGCCGCACTTGAAGAATTCGGCGTGCCGCACAGCCTGATCTTTACTCCTGCTGATATTATGGAAGACCCCCATTATGCGGCGCGGGGTGCCATTGCCGAGATCGATCATCCGGTAATCGGCAAGTTGCGCCTACCGGCAATCCAGCCGCATTTCAGTAGTGGACCTCCGCCAGCGATGCGCCCGGCCCCGTCCCTTGGCGCGGATACCGACGCTGTCCTAGGTGATCTCCTCGGCATGTCGGCCGAGACTATCGCATCCCTGCGGGCATGCGGCGCGGCCTGATGACCATTCCTGCAGATAGCTTGCCGTTGAAGCATGGCACCGGACTGGACCTGTTGGAAGGCCTAGTCGTCATTGATCTGACGGGATCGGTCGCTGGCCCTTATGCCGGGCAGCTGCTTGGTGATCTGGGCGCAACTGTGATCAAGGTCGAACGTCCCGGTGGCGGGGATGATTGCCGCGCCTGGGGTCCACCATTTCTTGATGACGAATCCCTGTGGTTTTTGAGCGTCAACCGCAACAAATTGGCGGTCAGCCTGGATGTCTCAGCTCCCCTCGGCCATGCTACCTTACTGAAAATAGTCAAAAAGGCCGATATCGTTCTTCTCAATGTCGTCGGCAGGGTCCAGCGCAAGCTGGGCATTGACTATGCCACCCTATCTGCCGCCAATCCGGCATTGATCCACGTCTCGATCACCGGCTTTGGACTAACTGGCGAGAGGGCGGACTTGCCTTGCTATGACCTGATCGCCGAAGGTTATTCGGGGGTGATGGATATGACAGGTGAGCCGGACGGTCCACCGCAAAAGGTCGGAACGCCCGCTGCAGATCTGCTCGCAGGGGAAGATGCCGCGCTGGCAGCGGTGGCCGCCGTCGTTCGGCGGCTGCGCGTAGGCAAGGGTGCGGCGATCGATATATCGCTCGTTGAAAGCATGACACGATTCATGGCGCCTCGGCTGATGCCGCATTTGGGGTCGGGTGAAAAAATGCGCAGGTCGGGTGGTCGTGACAGCGTCATCGCAATCTATCAGCCTTTCGAGACTGCCGACCTGCCCTTGACGCTTGGCCTCGGCAATGACGGTATTTGGCGAAGATTCTGGGAAGTGCTGGGCGATCTTGAGGTCGCGGATAATCCGTCTTACGCAACCAACGCGCAACGCAGGCAGCACCGTGCCGACATCGTGGCCATGATTGCCAGCCGTCTGGTCGAAAGGCCGCGCGACGAATGGCTCGCTCTTTTTGCTGCTGCGCGTGTCCCTGCAGGACCGATTTATCGGCTCGACGAAATCGGCGCTGATGCGGCGTTGCGGCGACGTGGCTTTCTCTATTCGCTGGTTCGTGATGGCCATCGCGTGCCGCAAGTCGGGCTTGGCATCCAGTTTGACGGCGAAAGCGAAGCTGTCGCCCATCCCCCTCCGCGCATGGGGGCAGACAATGTCGCCGTGCTGGGCAATTGGCTTGGCCTTGAAGCCACGGAAATCGAGGCACTCTCTTGTGCCGGCATCATCTGAAGGATCACCGGATGGACTACCAGGAAATTCTCTATAGCGAAGACGGTCCTATTGGTACGCTCACCTTGAACCGCCCGCACGATGGCAACATGTTTACCGAAACAATGTGCCATGAAATTCGGGACTGTATCAATGCAGTGCGCCGCGAAACCAGAACCCGCGTGCTGGTGATCACCGGCGCCGGTGACAAGTTTTTCTGCATCGGCGGGCGCAAGGAAGGCATGGAAGATACACGACTTTATGCCGGGGTGCTACCTACGCTGGAAATGTATGAGAGCATTGATCGCTTACAAAAGCCAGTGATCGCCAGCGTTAATGGGTTCGCAGTTGGCGGGGGCAATGTGCTCCAGATGGTTTGCGATGTGACCATTGCCAAGGAAAGCGCGGCGTTCCGTCAGGTCGGGCCGATGATGGGCAGCTTCGATGCCGGCTATGGCACATGGTATCTCGAAGATCTGGTCGGCAAGAAGCGGGCCAAGGATATGTGGTTTCGCAATCCCAAGCTATCCGCGCAGGAAGCGGAGGCGATCGGGCTGATCAACAAGGTTGTGCCCGATGCCGAGCTGGCAGATGCGACCCGGCGCTACGCCCTTGAAATCGCCGATCGAGGCTCATTCGCGCTTGCCAGCATCAAGGCGGCTTTTGGGGCGCGCCATGGCGGCGTATCCGGGCTTTCACGGATCTCGCATGATTTGTTGCTACCCGCCTATCTGAAGGGCGAGGAAGCGAAAGAGTTATCCGCCTCATTCGCGGAACGTCGCCCGCCAGACACATCCAAATTTGGTCGCTAGACCGAGGAACACATAGTGAAACGGCTACTCACTCTCCACCATCCCACTGAAGCCCGGCGCTATTATGCCTCGGGTCTTTGGCAGGATGATACGCTTTACAGCCTTGCCGCGCGATGGGCGCTTGAGCGGGGTGATGCTGCTGCCGTGCGCGACTATCATCGGCGCGTTTCCTGGCGTGAGCTGCTGGCGGAAGCCGACCGAGTTGCATCCGCACTCCATCGGCAAGGCCTTGCGCCAGGGGACCGCGTTTCAGTTTGGATGGGCAACCGGATTGAGGCCATTGCGATTTTCCTGGCGTGTGCCCGCAATGGCTATGTCTTCAATACTTCGCTCCACGCCACCTATGGCACCGGCGAAGTGGTGACCTTGCTTGAGCAGGTAACTGCCCGCGCCTTGTTCGCCGAGGTCGGTCATGGCGCCGGGGGAGCCGGCGATGACATCTTCGCACTGGCAAAGACGCAGCCATCGATACGCGCTGTTTTCGCCCTGCCGGGACGTCATGGCGATGCGAACGCCCTGCCGGGTCTCGCTTATCCTACCGAAGCGGCGCATGAAATCCAGCCGGTTGCTGATGATGCGGATCAGGTAGTCTATCTCGCCTTCACTTCCGGCACGACAGGCGCGCCCAAGGCTGTCATGCACAGCAGCAACACCCTGCTTGCCAATGCCCGCGCCATGGTGGCCGATTGGGGCTTTGGGTCTGAAACGGTCTTGCTCACGCTCAGCCAGATGAGCCACCACATCGGTACTGTGGCTCTTTGTCAGGCGCTGGTTGGTGGGTTCGAACTGGTGTTGACCGACGCTGCGGCAGGACATCACCCAATCGATTGGATTGAGCATACTGGCGCCACTTATGTGATGGGGGTTCCGACCCACGCGATCGACATCCTTGCCGCGCTTGCGCAGCGCGAGCAGCAGCAGCTCGGACATGTGTCCGTTTTCTATCTGGCGGGCGCGCCCATTCCGCGCGCCACGGCCCAATCCCTTTTGGATCGGGGCATCACACCGCAGAATGTATATGGGATGACGGAGAATGGCTCGCATCAATACACACTTCCCGGCGATGATGTGAACACCATCACCGGGACCTGCGGTAAGGCCTGTGCAGCTTATGAGATCGCTATCTTCGACCAACATGACCGGGACGTGCCAGTACCAATTGGAGAAATCGGCGAAATTGGTGGGCGCGGGGCGATGCGGATGCTCGGCTATTTCGGCAATCAGGCTGCGACCGAAGCGTCATTCAATGCGTCAGGCTGGTTCATGAGCGGCGATCTCGGCAAGATTAACGCATATGGCGATCTGGAGGTCGTGGGCCGTAGCAAGGATATCATCATCCGTGGTGGACATAATATTCACCCGGCGCGGATCGAGGATTTGGCGATGCATCATCCTGTGATCAGCAAGGCGGCGGTAGTTCCCATCGCCGATGAAAGGCTAGGTGAAAAGGTCTGTCTGATCGTTACAGCTACGCACATCCTTGATGGGCCTGAAGTGCTGGGCTTCCTCGCGGCGGCAGGGCTTTCTAAATATGACATGCCAGAATTCTTTGCGCAGGCCGATCAGCTTCCGCTCGGACCAACCGGCAAGGTACTTAAACGTGAATTGGTCCAATGGCTGTGCGCAGGAACCCTCAAGCCAAAGGCCGTGCGTTGGCGCACCAGCGAGGTTTCGATATGAGTGTAGAACTGATCTATCGCGATCGGGTGGCCATCCTCACCCTGTCGCGCCCCGATGCGCTGAATGCATTGAATTTTCAGATGATAGAAAAAATCGGCGAGACGCTGGATGCGGTGGCCCGTTCCGAAGCGCGGGTGTTGATCATTACGGGAGCAGGCGAGCGCGCTTTTTGCGCCGGTGCGGATATCACCGAACTGACCGGCCGCAATCTGGCGGCGCATAAGGCCGGTGCGGAACTTGGCCAGCATGTTTTTGCCAAGCTCGATACTCTGCCTGTCCCGTCGATTGCGGCGATCAACGGCTTTGCATTGGGTGGGGGGTGCGAACTGGCGTTGAGTTGCAGTTTCCGCCTTGCAACCCCTCGCGCACGGTTTGGGCTGCCGGAAATCAAGCTAGGTCTGATACCGGGCTATGGCGGCACCCAGCGTCTGCCTCGCCTCATTGGGGAAAGCAGGGCGCTGGAGATCATCCTCACCGGGCGGATGGTCGGCGCTGAAGAGGCGCTGAAAATCGGCCTCGTCAACCATATCGTCGAGGGCGATCTGCTGGACGCGGCAATAGCGTTTGCCGGTGAATTCATCGGGTACAGCCTGCTGACTGCCCGCTTGGCTCGCGAAGCCGTCCGGCGCAGCATGGACAGCCCTTTGCAGCAAGGGTTGCACATCGAAGCGGACCTTTCGACCCTTGCCTATCAATCTGCGGATGCAGAGGAAGGCATGACAGCCTTTCTCGAAAAGCGCCCGCCAGCCTATCGGGACTGCTAATGGATAAGCCCTTGGTCATTGTCACTGGCGCGAGCAGAGGCATCGGCGCAGCCATTTCGCTGCATCTTGCAGAGGCGGGGTTCACGGTCGCGTGCCTTTCGCGCAGCGGGACCTTGCCGATCGCCCCGAAAGCAATCATGGAACGCCTTATCCCTTATGCTGTTGACGTCACAGATGCTGACGCGATGGTTGCTGTGGTCGAAGATGCCGCAAAAGGGCGGCCGCTTGTCGGCATCGTCAACAATGCGGGGAAGCACACCGAAGCTTCATCTTCAAAATTGTCTCTCGCCGACTGGAATGACCAATTGGCGATCAATGCCACGGCCGTGCTCATCGGTTGTCAGGCCGCCTTTCCACATCTGGCTACGGATGGCGGACTGATCGTCAACATCGGGTCCTTCTTTGACAAGATCGGCGTGAAGAGGAACCTTGCCTATTGTGCATCGAAAGCGGCGGTGGGCGCGATGACTCGCGTGTTGGCAGTCGAATGGGCCAAGCACCGCATTGCGGTGCTGGATGTGGCCCCCGGTTACATCGTGACGGATCTCAATCGCGATACTATTTTGGAGGGCCCTTTGCGGGCTTATCTGGAGAAGCGCATTCCCGGTGGCGTGCCGGGGACGGCGGACGATGTTGGTCGGCTGGTGGCATCACTTTATGCAATGAACCTTAGTTTCCTTAGCGGTGAAACGATCTACATCGACGGTGCGCAAGGAGTAGCCCATTGACTGTGCTTGATCGTCTCGACAATTCACTGCACCTCTCCGAGGACGAGCAGATGGTGCTGGCCAGTGTGCGTGCGCTTGCGACGGAGCGCATCGCGCCGCGCGCTGCCGGGTTTGACCGGACTGGCGAGTTCCCATGGCAAAATGTGCATGAGATCAATGCGCTTGGGCTGAACATGATGTTCGTGCCGCAAGCCTATGGCGGCATGGCGCTGTCCTATCTTTGCTATCTCGCCTGTGTGCGCGAGATTTCTAAGGCTTGTGCCGCGACGGGCATCATTTGGGCAACTAACTTTCACGCCATGAAGCCCCTGATTGAATTCGGCAATGAAGCGCAGAAAGCGCGTTTCTTGCCCCGAATTGCCGAAGGCGCACTCGCGGCCCTTGCTATTACGGAACCAGAGGCCGGCTCCGATGCCTTGGGCATGACGACGTCATTTCGGGCCGCAGGAGATGAAATCATCATTGAGGGTGGCAAGACTTTCATTACCAATGGTGACGTCGCCGATCTGTATCTCTTGTTTGGCAAATGGACGAACACGCCCGATCCGCGCAAGGCCATCAGTGTGCTGGTGCTGGAAAAAGGCACCAAGGGCCTCGAAATTCTCCGCAATGAGGACAAGATGGGTACGCGTGCATCCAGCACGGCAACAATTCGTTTCAACGAATGTCGCGTGCCCCGTTCAAACCTGATCGGTAATCCGGGAGATGGGCTGCCGATACTTCTCGCCTCGCTCAATCGGTCTCGGCCAAGCGTTGCCGCGCACGCACTTGGAATTGCTCGAGCCGCCTTTGAAGACGCGACCGCCTATATCAACGAACGCCGTCAATCGGGCCGCAAGATCATTGAATTTCAGGGCATTCAGTTCCTTGTTGCCGACCTTGCAACTGAGTTGGCCCTGACGGAGAGCTATCTGTGGCAGGTGGGCGCCATGATCGATGCGGGCGCGACGGAATTTGGGATTGAGGCATCCATGCTCAAGCTGCGCGCTTCCGATCTGGCGATGCGGGCAAGCACCGAAGCCGTCCAGTTGCTTGGCGGTTACGGCTATTGCAAGGATTACCGTGTGGAGCGCCTTATGCGCGACGCCAAAATCACCCAAATCTGGGAAGGCACCAATCAGGTGCATCGTCAGGTCATAGGTAGGAGTTTCATAACGCGATGAGTGTTTTACAATGACCAAAACTGTTGGTGTGGCCGGGTGCGGAACCATGGGGGCGGGCATCGCCATCGTCGCGGCGAGGGCGGGTTACACCGTGCGGGTCTTCGATACCAATCGCGATGCGCTGGAGAGGGCGCGCGTGCAAACGGCCGGTTTCCTCGACAAATCGGTTGCGCGGGGCAAGCTCACCACTGAGGAGCGTGACGCGCTGCTTGGCAGGTTAGTCGGGACAACGCGGATTGCGGATCTTGCCGACTGTTCCTTCGTCATTGAAGCGATCTATGAAGATCTGGCTGCGAAGCATGATCTGCTCAGTCAGCTCGATCAGGTCTGTCCGGCAGAGACCATCTTCGCCACTAATACCTCGACGATCTCGATCACTGAGATTGCGGCGGGTTCGGGGCGGGCCGATCGGTTTGTCGGCATGCATTTCTGTCTTCCGGCCCAATTGATGAAGCTGGTTGAAATGTCGGCGGGCCTTAATACCAGCGAGGCAACATGGGTTTCGGCCTGGGCATTCTGCGAATCTCTTGGACAAAAGCCGGTGGCGACCAGTGATACGCCCGGTTTCGTGCTCAACTATTTCCTGATCCCTTATCATAATGATGCCATTCGTCTGATCGAGCAGGGTGTTGCCAGCCCGGAGGATATCGACATCGCGATGAAGACGGCGATGGGCTATCCGATGGGGCCATTTGAATTACTGGACTTAGTGGGCGCGGATACGCAAAAGCTGCTGTGCGACGCGATGTATGGCCTGACCAATGAAACGCGCGCGGCCTGCCCCCCTCTTGTCAGGCGCATGATCGCGGCCGGTCATCTGGGCAAAAAGAGCGGCAGAGGCTTCCACCGATATGGTGACAACAAGATGTTTGGAGCTTGATGATGCCAGCACATGTAGTCGTGACCGGCGCAAGCCGTTCTTTCCCCGGAGATGTGCCTGTCATGCATGGGAGGGGCGTCATATTGGCAGGTGAGGTGACCAGCGATGGGATCGCTGCTGCGGCGCAATTAGAAGGGGATTTCATTGCCATTGAGCTTGGCAATGAATGTCTTGCCCATCACATTGGGCTGGATACGAATGCCAATCTTTCCTGCGTTGTCGGATTCGCGCGCTTCAGGCTTGGCACAGCCGAACCAGGGAATCTGATTGAACTGGTTTCGACCGACTGGACTGATAAAAATGCGCTCGCTGCTGCCAAGGCTGCCTTTCAGTCGGGTGGATTTATCATTGCATGCTGTGCCGATCGGCCGGGACGGATCGTTAATCGGCTGATTAGGCCTTATCTTAACGCCGTACTTCGGCGGCTGGACGATGGATTGGCAACAGCGGCAGACATGGACAAGACCCTGATGATGGGTCTTGGCTATCCTGAAGGTCCGAATGCGCTCCTCGACCGGACTGGGCTGGCCGATCATTATGAAGTGAGCGCAGCCTTGCAGGCTGCACTTGGCGACGCAGATTTCGCACCGGCAAGGCGTGCCCAGATTGCGTGGCATAGGGACATGGCATGACATTCCCGCCATGTATTAGGCACGGCATTCGCGGCACGGCTGATGCACGCGTTATGGATGTGCTGGAGGCCAGCTCTCGCGCCGCAGGCGTGTCATTGGCCGAGCGGATTGAATCTATCATTGATTTCGACGACCAGCTCTGGACAACATGGCGTTCCCCACAGGATCGCGCATCATTTTCCTTATTTATTGATCGTGCCTGGGCAGCGCAGGGGGGAGGCAGAGGCACACTCCACCTCATCCGGAGTAACGAGGACTATGATTATCAGGAAGATTGTATGAACGATGCGTCCTTTTCGTCAGGCAATGCTGGTGAGGTTTGAGGTGCGCTCGTGCACGACCGCCGATATATGACCGACCATCACGTCGATGAGGTTGCCATAGCGCGCCTCTTTGAAATGGGCCACAAACAGCGAACGCTTGAGTGCTGGCCGCAGGCCGAGCGCCACAAAACGCCCATCGCCGAATTCAAGCGCGGCGGTGGATTGCGGCAGCACCGTTGCCATTTGCCCTTCGGCCACGACCTCGCGGATCAACGGCACGCTGTCAATCTGGACATGCGGCGTCAAGCTGAGGTCGCCAGCGACCATATAGCCGTCGATCAGATCCCGCAGGCCATTGGCAGAGGAAGGAACCGCAAGCCGCTGTTCCGCAAGATCGCGACGGGAAATATTACCCATTGTGGACAAGGGGTGGCCCTGCGCAACGAGGCAGACCATCGGTTCCACCAACAGTTCGCGCACTTCAAAACGCGTCTTGTTAGGGACGGAATGGACGATGCCGATGTCCACATCGTCAGCGACCAGCTTTTCGTAGATTTCTCCAGTGAGCAATTGGGTGACGACGAGTTCGACATCAGGCATCTCTTCCATGAAACGCCGCAATATTTCGGGCATATAGAGGGTCATGAAAGTTGCAGGGGCCGCCAGCCTGATCTGTCCGGCAGGCTTACGCTTTGCGATGTCGAGTTCGGAAAGGGCGTTGCCCATTTCGCGCAAAATACCCTCGGCCCGGCGGAGCAGAATCTCGCCAAACGGTGTCAGCGTAACGCCACGGCCATTGCGATCAAGAAGCTGCATGCCGAGCTCGTCTTCAAGTTTCGCGATCTGGCGACTGATGACCGGTTGCGGGGCATCAAGCGCCCCTTCAGCCCTGCTGAGGCTGCCGTGCTTGGCGACATGGTAAAAATAGAGCAATCGGCGGGAATCGATGATCGATTTGCTGGATACTTCGGCCAAAAGGCGCACTCCTTGACTGGATTATTTTATCGCTGGACGCCCTCGTCGCGTCAGTCTCATTCACCGCGTATGTTACAGAAAATAATCTATATGATCACCTTCAATATTGCAATTTTGGGGCAAGTCATAATCTCTGCCGCACCCTTTTGGAAAACAGATCGCTTGGAGAGACGCTCATGTCCTGCCGCCCTGTAATCATCGGTTGCAGTGCGCTGCCCGTTGGTCGCTATCAAACGCCTGCCGATGCCGCAACGCATGTGCTGGAGCATGAACTGCTGGCGAAGCTGGTTATTCAGGCAATGGCCGATTCCGGGGCAGAAAGGGAGCGGGTCGGCGCAATCGTGGTGGCCCAGCCACGGCCCTATACGCGCCAGCAGTATTTCAGCACTTTCATGACCAGCTATTTGCGTATTCCATGTGATGGTATCGTCATGGAAGTTCTTGGCAATGGCCTGACAGGGGCGCTGGCGTTCGACAAGGCAATCGACGAAGTTGCTCTTGGCCGAACAGAGGTGGCCCTAGCGCTTGGCATCAATATGGAAACCGCGACCAGCGCCCGCGACCACATGATGGAGAGTATGCGCAAAACCGGCGATGTCGATTTTCATGCCCCTGCAGGTTTCACGCCAATCAGTTGGTATGCGCTCGATATGCAGCGGTATATGTTCGAATATGGCGTGAACCGCGCGCAAGTCGCTGCCGTTGCGGTGAAGAATCGCAGCCATGCCGCGCACAACCCGCTGGCCCAGTTTCGCAAGCCGATCACGCTTGAAGATGTGCTGGCACAGCGGCCCATCGTAGAGCCGCTCGGGCTTTACGAGGTGCCGCCGCGCGGAGATGGCGCTGCCTGCGTGGTGATTGCCAGTGAGGATTACGCCCGTCGACTTGGATTGCCTTATGTCAGCATTCGTTCCCGCGCCTTCCATCATGAAGGGGTTCATCAGATTGGAGATGTGCCAACCGATATGATCGGTTTTGCTGCTGCCGCTACCGCTGCAAAGGCGGGGTTTGAGGCTGCGGGCCTTGGCCCTGACGATGTTGATGTGGCGGAGCTTTATGCGCCTTGCACCATTGTCGAGGTGCTGGCGAGCGAAGCTGCGGGTTTTATTCCAAGGGGGCAGGGCGCGTACGCTGCCGCCAGTGGCGTCACATCACTTGGCGGCAAGATCCCGATAGGAACGTCCGGCGGATTGACCTCACGGGGACACCCCTCCTACGCGACGCCGCTATATAGCGTGGTCGAACTCTTCGACCAATTGCGCGGTCGCGCCGGTGCGCGACAGGTGGACCGGGCGCGGATCGGATTCATCATGAACGAACTCGGCAATTATAACGCCGCACTAGTTCATGTGCTGGAGGCTGCATAATGACGATGCCTTTGGTAACAATGCCGCATGCCCGCCGCTATCCGCCCCGGGTGACGGAATTCACCCGTGTATTTTGGGACGCACTAGTCGATGGGCGGTTCCTCGTGACGCGATGCGCAGCATGTGACCGGCATAGCTTTCCGCCCAAGCCCATCTGCCCATATTGCTGGACAGATGCGATTCTCTGGGAAGAACAGGCCACTAGTGGGAAGATATATTCATGGACGCGTGTCCATGCCGGGCCAGCAATTTTTGAGGCTGATCTGCCTTATTCTATTGGAATCATAGATCTTGATAGCGGCGTGCGTCTCGCCTGCCCACTGATTGGCGAAGTGCAATGGTGTTGCGGTATGGAGATCGAGATGGTCAGCGTCATTCACCCGGATGGGCCTTTTTTTGGCGCTCGCCCGAAAATAGTTTCGCATAACAGATATATCGTTTAGTGTATTATGCAACGTGAACAGAACAAAAGATTCGTTCCAGTCAAGGAGAGAGAGATGTCCGCTATCATTCAGCAGTCTGCCGCCAAGGTTGCCCCGCGCAATAATCCTGATCAGGATGGCTTTGCCGTGGCCGATCGTTACATGTCCAAGATTTTTCCGGACGGCTCTTCGCTCGTGCGCTGTGAGCAACTGCCATGGACACCTTGGGCAATGGAGGGTGCCGAATTCAAACTCCTCTACATCAATCGCGCGCACGGCATGTTTACTGCCCTGATCCGCATGCGAGGCGGTTTGGAAACCCCCGATCACCATCATTTTGGTGAAGCCCATGCTTTTGTGATCGACGGCGAATTTTCCTATGAATATGGCACGATGTACGAAGGTGATTATATCGTTGAAGCAGGCGGGATTCACCACAAGCCAGTCATCGGCAAGGATGGCGCCACTTTCTTCGTAATTTTCTATGCAGGTTTGAGCGGCGTCGGTGAAGACGGCCTGCCCACCGGTGAATTCATCGATTGCGAATGGATGTATCGCGCGGCCAAGGCGAACGGCGCTGCAGATCATCTGCCACCTCCACCCTTTCAGGCGTTGCACGCATCATAAGCCGGCGGCAATTGCCCCATATCGATACCGGACTATCGGTCAGGAGAATGTCTAAGATGATTTTACGTTCAGCCTTGCTTGCAATTGGGTTCGCAGCGTTGACGGCTTGTGCTGCCAACGCATCTCCTCGACCTGCGCCGCCGCCGCCCCAAGCTGCGCATGACGTGCATGGTCCGGACGCGGCGGCAATTTTGCTGCAACGGGCCGCAGATGCGGCTTTCATGTCAGTGCCGGGCGTCCCGGCCTGCACCACGATCGCGCCGTTAAGGGGCAATATGGCAACCGGGCCATCGACCCTCATGGTGCGGATGAAGTCAGGCTGTCTTGTGCCCAATCACTGGCACACGCCTTCCGAAGAATTGGTGGTGCTGCAAGGCGCGCCGCTGGCGCAGATGAAGGGCGAACGGCCAGTGATGTTGCAATTAGGTTCCTATTCGCAACTGCCGAGCGGCCATATCCACCGTTTCCGCTGCACATCGGCTGAGGACTGTTTGATATTCATGGTTGCCGATGCACCTTTCGATATCTTTTTCGTCGATGAGGCAGGGGCCCCGATGACGACTGAGGCTGCGCTCGCGGCGGCGGTGCTGGATGATGGGTCGGGTTGGTAAACATCTAAGATAAGGCTGCACGTGCAGTAGGCGCAATTTTCCTGCGCCTGCTCAGCGGCCTTAGGTTGCGCAATTTTAATATAGTAAATTGATTAACTTATAAAATTATAATCTTGGTAAAGTCGTTATAGGGCAGGGGATTAAGATAATGACTAGATTTACATTTCGTGTTGCGCTGCTGCTGAATGCCTCGGTCGCGACGATGGCGCCACAGGCTGTGCTGGCCCAATCTTCAGCCCAGCCTACAGCTGCTGAAAGTGCGAAGGCGAGTGGCGGCGAGGTTGTAGGTGAGATCATCGTGACCGCACAGCGGCGCGAGGCCAGCCTTCAGAAAACACCCGTTGCTGTTTCAGTTATTGGCGGAAAAGCGCTGACCGACCGGGCGATCACGACCGAGAGCGATCTGCAGTCCGTAACCCCGGGGCTTACTGTGCGGGCTTCCCAGAACTCCAACCAGCTCAACTATGCGATCCGGGGGCAGAATCTAGACGCCTTCAGCAACACTCGTCCAGGGGTACTCCCTTATTTCAATGAAATTCAGGTGGGCGGCGCTGGCGGCGCATCGGCCTTTTATGACCTGCAGTCGGTGCAGGTGCTGAAGGGGCCTCAGGGCACATTGTTTGGGCGCAATGCGACCGGCGGCGCGGTATTGTTCACCTCTGCTCGGCCAAAAGAGGAATTTGGCGGCTATATTGATGGCCGCGTCGGCAATTACGATCTCCGACAGATAGAGGGCGCGATCAACGTGCCGCTGGCAGGCGGCAATGTGCTGACCCGTCTGGCGGGCTTTTACCAGAAGCGCGATGGATATCAGTTCGATCTGTTCAAGAACGAGCGGGCAGGCAATGTCGACCGCTTTGGTCTGCGTGGCAGCGTGACCCTCAAGCTGTCGGAGACAGTGACGAACGATATTACCGTCGATTATCTGCACTCGGGCGGTAATAATAATATCGGGGGAATTTACAGTCTGAACCCGGACGGCTTGGTCCCGGTCACCCTGCTTACGAACTTCGGCAATGCGCCTTTGTTCGACTATCTGATTGGGGCTTTCACGGGTCAAGCGCCCGTGGACGGTGCGGCTGCGGCGTTTGCTGCTGCTAACCCCAAGCTCGATCCAGGGGGTATTGCATCCTATATCAATACGCAGCGCGAGCGCGGGCCTTACAAAGTGGAATCCGATGGCCCGAACGATTATCGTGGCCGCAACCTCATCATATCCAACGTCACGACGATCGAAGTCGGACCGTCTGCAAAAATCAAGAATATCTTTGGCTATACCCATCTTGAGAACGATGTGTATGGCGATATTGATGGGCTGCCATATGGGATAGATGATAATGGCATTCTCGGAAAGCGCGACAATACCAAGCAATTGTCCAACGAATTGCAGTTGCAAGGAGAGACGCTTAATGGCCGCCTTAATTATGTGACGGGCGTGTATTTTTCGACAGAAACAAACCGCAATATAACGGGCAGCGACCTCTTGCATTTCCCGCTGATCCGCGCGTTACAGAATAATACATCCAAAACGGGCAGCAAAACCTATGCGGGCTATGCGCAGGGTACATATGATTTGTACGAGGCGACCGGTGTCGCGGGCTTGGGCGCCACCATCGGAGTGCGCTATACTAGTGAAAAACTGCGAATCCGGATGTTGCCGGATGATATTTCATTCACGGATTCGCCAGTGTTGCAGGCGACCTATCAAACGCGCCAGTCCAAGACATATAGCAACCTAAGCTGGACGATCGGCGTGCAAGATCAGGTCAATTCCGACCTGCTTGTATATGCCGTGACGCGGCGCAGCTATCGCAACGGCGGCTATAATGGCGTGGTTCGTCCGGTTCCCGGCCTTGGTACCAGCGGGGGCAATGGCTATGATGTCGAGACGGTGACGGATGCCGAATTGGGCATCAAGCTGCGCGGTTCCGGGCTGACGCGCTATACGCTTAACATGGCAGCTTATCACAATTGGGTGAAGGATGCGCAGCGGGTGGCCTACACGCTTGTGGGCGGCTCTCCGGCGGCTGTCACGGTCAATGTGCCAAAGGCCCGTATTCAGGGCTTTGAACTTGACGGCTCGCTCGACCCGGCGTCATGGCTCAGCATGGGCGCTGCCCTTACCTATACGGACGCCAAATTTACGGATAATCTGGTGTCGGTGTCAGGCGGAACGCCGGTGGCCTTCGGGACCTATCCCGATGCGGCGAAATGGTCTGGATCCGTATTCGCTGTATTGAAGGCGCCGGTCGGTAATATGATGGAGGCATCTTTGCGCGGGGACGTTTACGCGCAAACCAAGACCTATTTCAGTTCGACCGGAAACCTGAACCCCGGCACGGTTTTGCCCAGCTATGAACTCGTGAATGTGCGTCTCGCGCTCGAAAACAAGGAGGCTGGCTGGACGATTGCCGCACTGGTGAAAAATCTTTTGAAGAAAACCTATTATGTTGGTGGGGTCGGACTTGGGGAGTTGTTCCAGTTCAATACCGCCGTGCCGGGCGATCCCCGCACCTTCATGGTGAGTGCGCGCATGAACTTCTGATTCAATCGCGAAATTGCCATTATAATTCGCCCTTCGCGCATGATTGCACGAAGGGCGAATGAACGCTTCATGCGCGCCGGAAACCCCTTCATGCCGGGATCAGCTTCATGACAGACGCATTCATCTGCGACGCCGTACGGACCCCGATTGGGCGATATGGCGGCGCATTGGCAAGCATTCGCGCCGATGACCTTGGCGCGACCCCCATATGCGCGCTCATGCAGCGCAATCCGCAATTGGACCCAGCAGCGATTGACGAAGTCTATCTTGGCTGCGCCAATCAGGCGGGCGAAGATAATCGCAATGTCGCGCGGATGAGCCTGTTGCTGGCGGGTCTTCCGCCGGTGGTGCCGGGTGTCACCCTGAACCGATTGTGTGCTTCCGGGCTTGAGGCTGTGGGTGCAGCTGCCCGTGCTATCCGAAGTGGAGAGGCCGGTCTGGCTGTTGCTGGCGGGGTGGAGCAGATGACGCGCGCCCCATTTGTTATGGGGAAGGCGGCCAGTGCTTTTTCCCGGGATCACGCGATGCAGGATACGACGATGGGATGGCGGTTCGTGAATCCCATACTTGATGGGCTCTACGGCACGGAGACCATGCCGCGCACCGGTGAAAATGTCGCGAAGGAATATGGTATAAGTCGGGATGATCAGGATGCGTTTGCGTTGCGCAGCCAGCAGCGAACGGCCGCTGCACAGGCGCGGGGTTTTTTTGCTGGTGAAATCATTCCTGTGACTGTGATACATGGGCGCGGTGAATCCACTGACGTCACAAAGGATGAACATCCGCGCGGAGATGTCCGGATCGAATCGCTACAGCAGTTGAAGCCGCTATTTGGTCCCGATGGCACTATCACGGCAGGAAATGCGTCGGGGATAAATGATGGTGCCGCCGCCATGATCGTGGCTAGCGAAAGAATGGCCCGGTTGCATGGCCTGATACCTCGGGCTAGGATACTTGGCATGGCATCGGCGGGCGTGGAACCGCGCATCATGGGAATGGGACCGGTGCCAGCGATCCACAAGCTGTTGCATCGGCTTGGCCTTCATATTCATGATTTCGACGCGATTGAGTTGAATGAAGCCTTTGCCAGTCAGGCGCTCGCCGTGCTGCGCGGCCTTGGTCTTGGAGATGACGCGGCACATGTGAACCCCAATGGCGGCGCGATCGCGCTTGGCCATCCTCTCGGCATGTCCGGTACGCGGCTGGCGCTGACACTGATCCGTCAGCTTGAAGATACAGGCGGCAGATTGGGGCTCGCAACCCTATGCGTGGGTGTCGGCATGGGCTTGGCATTGGCGGTAGAGCGTGTCTGATCCGGCTTAATGGCGTAGCATACCTCATGGATATTCGATCAACCCGCAGCGCATTGAGCCGTCTCATCACACGCTTTGTCATCATTGCGCCGTGTGACAAAACGGACGCTGACCTTGATAGCACCGCCAGACGCTTCAATACGGCATTGCTGCGGCAAGAGGCTAGGTTGAAACAAGCGCTTGGGAGGGTAACGCATCAGGCGTCCGTTCCAGTTCAGCGATGCATCGACTTGCTGCATTCCCGCCGGTTTGCCTCATGATCGCCAAGGCTGATACTGGCGAAGACGCAATGTCATCTCTGCGCCACTCCTCCGCTTATGCCGGACTAATATCCGAACTGCGCGGACTTCAAGATGCCGTTGTCGCACCGGGATGCTGCACTGAAACGCTGTTGGATGTTGCCAAGGTGATGGCAGAATTGACCGCCAGATTGGGCAAGCCATCTGAGCCTGATGACATTTGGAGGAGGATATTGGACCCCCTTCCAAGCCGCGGCAGGGCCATGTGTCCGCCACTCATGATCTCCGAGCTGACGGCGGATTTCGTTGCGGGCACCGTTGTCTTTGGCCACCATTTTCTTGGTCGGAACGGGGCGGCCCATGGCGGCGCCGTGGCGATGCTATTTGATGAATTATTCGGAGGCCTCATCAACCGCATGGATGGTTTTCGCGCCCGTACGGCATTTCTGCACATAGATTATAAGCGAATCACACCGATTGGCAGTCAATTGAAAGCTGAAGCCTCCATTCGCTGGCAGGCCGGTAGAAAATATTTTGTCTGCGGCCAAATAACCTGTGGCGACGACATTTGCGCCTCCGCAGAAGCCTTGTTTATCGCGCTCAAATCCGGGCAAATATAGGTGATCTGTCCCGTGCTGGATGATACAAAATATACAGTATTTTGGGCCGTCTAGGCAGAAGATACTGAATAGCCCCTAGATTTCTGGACGCCTTCGATCCTAATTTTGAGGACAGGAGGCGACGATGGGGAAGCCTAATTTCAGTGATGAGTTCAAGCGTGATGCGGTGGCCCAGATTACCGAGCGAGGGTATCCGGTAGCAGAGGTTTCCCAGCGGCTCGGGGTCAGTCAGCACTCGATCTACGCCTGGAAGCGGCAGCTGGCGAAGGTGGTGTCGGGCGATACTGGCAAGGACGCCGAGATCCGCCAGTTGAAGCGCGAGCTGGCCCGTGTGACCGAGGAGCGCGACATATTAAAAAAAGCCACCGCGTATTTCGTGACCAGTTCAGGGTTCGGTCG
>DITW01000053.1:0-80477 GCA_002422945.1 Sphingomonadales bacterium UBA6174
TCAACTCTCAGTGGAAATCAACAGTTTGTTCATCGGCCGGCGTTGATGCCTGCTTCTTTACCAGCAAGCTTGGTTGGATAATGTCTTTGTACTGCTTCGCTCTATAAATTTGCGCCTTTTTATGTTGGATGATATGGTCTGACAAAATTACCGGGCAATAGCGTAAAAATACGCGGGCCGGGAGAGAATATAGGCCTTGGGAAGGGGTGCGTGAGATGCTGTTGCGGCGTGAAATCGCGGAGCGTACGGATCATATGGTCGCTCATTGCGGCTTGGGCAGTGCGTCGATCTTTTTGACTGAGCGGTCCGCAGGCGCTGCGAATCTCATTCACCTCCATCATGTCGGTATCACCGAGGAAGTGAAACACGCGTATAGCGATGCGGGTGTGTTTCAGGATGATCCCTTTGTGTCGGCGATGCAGTCTGGCACCTGTGACTTTACCGATAATTGGTTTAGCTGGGATGATAATCGTCTGGCGTCATATAAGGGTGCGGCGCCGCGTTATCGCGGCTTTATCGAGCAATATTCGGTCAATGTCGTGGCGGCCTATGTCAAGCACCTGACACCGAACCTGTTTTTGTTGATCGGCACGCACACCGGGCGGGGCCATAAGAAAAAGGCGAGCCAGTCACAGGCCGATTTGCGGCGCGAAGTTGATGCTGTCGCCAATCTGGTGATGATGCAATTGTTCGAAGAAACATTGCGTTATCCCGAAGCCGTATCCGCTTTATGCAAGACCATCGCCAATCATGACATGTCGGGGTGTGCGATATCGCGACCCGTGGCGAATGACATGAATTTCATGCTGTCGCCGCGTGAAGACCAGATCGCCAAACTGGTCTGCGCCGGTAAGCAGAACAAGGAAATCGCCTTTGAAACGGGCTTGTCCGAATATACGGTCGAAAACCATCTGCGCCGTATCTATGGCAAAGTAGGGGTGCATAACCGGGCGGCTTTGGTGGCAGCGATGCTGCGGACCTCGCATAGCATGTTTGATGCAGCCTCCTGTTAAAGGGCGGTAACGGGCAGATTTTCTGACCTGATTGCGCGGTTTGGGGCTTTTAAACGATCCCGGCGCAGCGCTTTTCATATTGATTTATTGGCGATTAGCCTTCATATAATCTGACGAAATCATCGGACGATATTTGCCTTGTAGCGGCATTCGATCATGTGGCGATCTGCCGCAGAACGGCACGTAGTCACTTTATTATTGTCAGACGATTTCGACGGACTATATTGGACGGCAAATCTTGATTCGAGTATGGACACGGGAATTGCCGGGTGGTTGCGGCCAGAGAGGTTAGGCGGGGATTCATGGTTGATTATGTAAGGCTGCTTGAGGCGAACAACGCCATTCAGACGATCGGTGACGACACCTATTGGCTGTGCGTGACGCGGACAGTACAGGAATCCAAGCTGTTTCCGGTGCCGTCCTATATGCTGCTTTCCTATCTCTGCTGCTTCTATCGCTATCCGGAATTGCTGCGGAAAGTCGAAGCCAAGATGAAGGCCGAAGAAATCGGTGATCGTTCGCGGGCCATCGGCGGCAAATTCGGCAATCTGCCGGGCTGGGGCCTGCCGACTTTCTTCCTGTTGGGGCGTGAAATGCTCATCAACATGGGCGTGCTGCGGCCTGAGGATGCGGCGGAAGACGTGGCCTATGTCATGGATTTCTGGCGTCGTTTCAAACTGGCGCAACAGCGCGAGGATGGCCATCTCAACGCCCGTGAATTCGGTCAGCGCGTGCAATTGCTGCCGGAGCGCCGCATTCAGCGTTTCCATGCCGATCTTCATCATTGCGCCAATGGCGACCGCCTGCACAGCGCGGCGCAGACATTTCTCGCCACGATCTCGCAATATGGCTTCCTCGTTTCCTGCGAGAGCCGGTGCACGCTGAACAATTCCGGCCCTTACAAGATCTGCCCGGATCGCGAGATGATCGTGCGCGAATTTTCCGATCTGGCGCAGGGCGATTATCCGTGGCTCGATGGCATTGCCGATGACGTGCCTTATCCCAATCTGACCGTGACGATGGAGGCGACCGATTGCCATTTCTATCTGATGGACGATTGGGGCAGCTTTGAATCGCGTCCGGAATTCACCTCGGAAAAGATGACAGGCATCGGCCTGTATACGTCCGATGTGTTGAGCGAGGGCTATACCCCGGTCGGCATGGGGTCGGCGGAAGAGTTGGCGGAGACATTTGAAAAGCTGACGGATGTATTCCGCGAGGCCACCGTCAAATTGTGGAAGCGCGTGGCCGGTTGGTCGCGCGATCAGATGATGGATGCGGGTGCGCTCGTTTACTTCTCACTGATCAAGGATTTCGCGCATATTGCGGGTGTCTATGATGTCGATGACTGGATGAAGATTGATGAGCGGGCGGATCGTTTCCGGCCATTGCTGAACGATGAATTCGGTCGCGATTTTCTGGGGGAAATGGTCGGTCTGGTCGATCTGCCGAGCCAGCAATTGCATGAATATGCGATGATGCAGCACAGCAATAACCCGGCGCGTTATATTTCACACATTCCTTATTCCGTGCTGACGGATGGTCCGGGACCGAGCATCCCGCCGATGCAGGGCGGCGTTACCCATTTCGGTGAAAAGCAGGATGTCTATGTCACCAGCGCAGGGCGCTTGACCCTTAAAGAATTTAACCAGCGGGCATCCGAATTCCATCCGGCCCAGATGGCGGACGAATATCGGTTCCTGTGCGACACCAGCGTCCGGCTCGATCCGGCATCGGCGCGGGTGCAATCACTTTATAAACTAGAGCAGGAGCAGTCACCGGCACTGCGCGGCAAGGGCGCAGGCCTTTCCCGCAGCGAAGTCGAAGCACTGCGGGAGAAGCGGTCATGACCAACAGTCGCAAGATTTCAGATGTCGAACAACTGATCGAGGAATTCCAGCAATCGGGCATGCGCGAATTGCATGTGCGGGCGGATGGGTTCGAACTCTATCTGTCGACCAATGGAGATGATGCCGGGCTAGGTGTGGAGCAGGTGGTTACGACGCCAGCCGTGGTGGCCCCGGTTGCTGCATCTGCCGCGCCGGCAGCCGCGCCGGTCAGTGCCCCAGCCAGTGCCGCGCCCGTCGCCGCAGACGTTACCATTCCGGACGGGTCGGAAATCATTCGCGCGCCATATCTCGGCACTTTCTATCGTTCGCCCAAGCCCGGCTCACCCGTCTATGTCGATGTCGGGTCGGAGGTGACGCCGGAAACTGAAATGTGCCTGGTTGAGGTGATGAAATTGTTCACCGCCGTGCGCGCAGGCGTGAATGGCCGGGTGCATCAGATCCTCGCGACCGATGGCCAGATGGTGCAGGCGGATCAGCCGCTCTTCGTCGTGGTTGCGGCCTGATCATGGCGATCACCCGTTTATTTGTCGCCAATCGTGGTGAAATCGCCCTCCGGATCGTGAAGGCGGCCAAGGGTCTCGGGATCGAGACCGTGGTCGGCGTGTCCGAAGCGGATATCGGCAGTGCGGCGGCGCGTTTGGCTGATCGTGCCGTGGTGCTGGGGCCGGGACCGGCGGCCAAGAGCTATCTCGACCCCCGGCTGGTGGTGCATGCCGCCAAGGCCAGCGGGTGCGATGCGCTGCATCCGGGCTATGGCTTTTTGTCGGAACGCGCGATTCTGCCGCGCCTGTGCGCCGAACATGGCATTGCCTTTGTCGGGCCGGAACCGGACATGATTGATGCGCTGGGTGATAAGCTACGGGCGCGGGCGATGGCCAAGGCGGCGGGCGTGCCGTTGGTGCCGGGCAGCGATGAAATCAAATCTGCGGCAGAAGCGCGGCGCGAAGGCGACCGGATCGGCTATCCGGTCTTGCTCAAGGCGTCGGCAGGCGGCGGCGGGCGCGGTATGGTCATTGCCCATGATGGCGATGAAGTCGAAGCCGGTTTCGCCAAGGCCAGCGCCGAAGCCTTGGCGGCGTTCAACGACGGCACCTTGTTCATGGAACGCTTTGTCCCACAAGCGCGCCATGTCGAGGTCCAGTTGATGGGCGATGGCACCGGCAATGTCGTGCATTTCGGGGAACGCGATTGTTCGGTCCAGCGGCGCTATCAGAAATTGGTGGAAGAGGCACCCTGTCTGGCGATGCCGGACAAGGTCCGCAAGGAACTGCATGCGGCGGCGGTGGCTCTCGCCTCCAGCGTCAAATATCGCAATGCCGGGACCGCCGAGTTCCTGTACGATGTGGCGCGCGAAGAAGTCTATTTCATCGAGGTGAACGCCCGTATTCAGGTCGAACATCCGGTGACCGAAATGGTGACGGGCTTTGATCTGGTGCAAGAGCAATTGCGCATCGCGGGCGGCAGCAAATTGTCTGTTAAACAATCGGATATCGTTTTGTCCGGCCATGCGATCGAATGCCGGATCAACGCCGAAGACGTCCAGCGCGGGTTCGTGCCGGTGCCCGGCAAGATCACCCGTTGGGAAGCGCCGCAGGGCGAGGGCATCCGCCTCGATACGCATATTTCGGAAGGCGCGGAAATCCCACCATTTTACGACAGCATGATCGGTAAGCTGATCGTGCATGGCAAGGATCGGGCCGAGGCGGTGGCACGGCTGACGGCGGCGCTCGATCATTTCATTGTCGAAGGCGTGCCGACCACCATCTCGCTGCATCGCGCTATTGTCCGTCACCCGGATTTTATCGCCAACACCTTCCATACGCGCTGGCTGGAGCAGGTATTGCTCGCCGATGGCGCCGTTATTTCGGAGTAAGATCATGGCTCATATTACATTTCTCGATGAAACGATGCGCGATGGCCAGCAGAGCCTGTGGGGGATGCGGATGCAGGCGGGCATGGCCCTGCCGGTCGCGCCGATCATCGACAAGACCGGCTATAATATCATCAGCCTTGTAGGGTCCTCTTTGTTCGAAGTGTTGATCCGCCATTGTCAGGAAGACCCTTGGGCGGGGCTTGACCTGTTGGTCGGTGCGATGCCCAAGACCCCGTTGCGCGGCGGTATCCGTTCGAACGGGTCGGTCACGTTCGGCTTTACCCCGGATGTGCTGATGGACCTGTGGATGAGCCGCTTGTGCGAACATGGCGTGCGCAGCTGGTGGATCTATGACGTGCTGTTCAACATCGAAAAGATGCACCGTCTGGCCAAGCTGGCGAAGACCTATAATTGCCAGGTTGCGGGCACGATGTTGTTCACCCTCTCGCCCGTGCATGATGACGCTTATTATGCCGACAAGGCGAACAAGCTTTCGGCCCTGCCGGAAGTCGACAGCCTGTTGCTCTACGATACCGGCGGCGTGTTGGACCGTGATCGCATTTCGACCTTGGTCCCGGCGATTGTCGCCAATGCCCGTGGCAAGCCGATTGAAATGCACTCCAACAATATGCTCGGCCAATCGGCCAAGGCCTATATGGATGCGGTGGAATTTGGCGTCACGGTGCTGCACACCGCCGTGCGTCCGATGGCCAATGGGCCATCGATCCCGTCGATTGAAATCATGACCAAGAATATCGAAATCATGGGCCATACCCATAATATCGATACCAGCCTTTTGGCCCCGGTCGCGAACCATTTCGAACGCGTCGGCAAGGCGGCGGGCTATCTGGTGAACCAGCATTTCGAATATGATGTGACGGCGCTGCGCCATCAGATTCCGGGCGGCATGATGGGCACGTTGCGCGCCCAATTGGTTCAACAGAACATGCTCGATAAGCTGCCGGAAGTGCTGGCCGAAGTCGCGGCGGTGCGGCGCGAACTGGGCTATCCCGGCATGGCGACCCCGTTTGCCCAGTTGGTGGGGACGCTGGCGGTGCTGAACATTGTGACGGGCAAGCGTTATTCGGTCGTGCCGGATGAAGTCATTCAATATGCGGTCGGCTATTATGGCGATCCGGTTGCGCCGATTGATCCGAACGTACTCGATCAGATTCTGTCGATGCCGCGTGCCAAGGAAATCATGGCCAACCCGCCGGAACAGCCTGATCTGGCCGAATTGCGCCGCCGTCATGGCACTGGTGAAAATGACGATGAATTGATCTTACGCGCGCTCGTGCCCGCATCGGACATTGATCGCATGCGGGCGGCAGGCCCGATCCGCAGGGATTACCCGACCTTGTCTTCGCCGGAATTCGAACAGGTCCAGCGCCTGATGCGGGTGGCCACGGCACCATTGGTGCAGATCAGGTCCAGCGAACTCGACCTCACATTGCGGCGTTGACCTGATATGCGGATGATCGACTATTTCGACCGGGGCGCGCGCATCGCGCACGATCGTCCGTGCATGATCGCCGGGGATGTGAGCCGCACCTATGCGGAGATGTCCCGGCGGACGCATGACATTGGCCGGATGCTGATCGCCGATGGATTTCCGGCAGGCGCGCATGCGGCGGTGTTGAGCGGTAATGCGATGGTCGCGTTCGAGGCGGTGTTGGGCATCCTGCGCGCGGATGGCGTGTGGGCGATGGCCAATAATCGCGCCAGCGTGTCGGAAAATGCCTATCTCTTCGACCTGCTCGATATCGATACCTTGTTCGTGCATTCCGATGCAGCGGACCGGATCGCGACATTCCGCGCCGAATGTCCGCGCATCCGGCGCTATATCGCGCTCGACCGGCCATTTGCGGAGGCCGACTTCTATCTTGAAGATCGCATTGTGGCGGGGCCGGACGTGCCGCAGCGCCGGGCGGGCAGGGTCGATGAGCTCGGCTTCTTGGGCAATACCGGCGGCACGACCGGTCGTTCCAAGGGGGTGATGCTGACCAATGGCAATTGGCAGGCCTTGGTATCGAGCCTCGTCGCCTCCATGCCGATGAAGACGCCGCCGGTGAATCTTGTTGCCGCGCCGATGACCCATGCGGCTGGCCCTTTGGCCTTGGCGAGCATGGCCTTGGGCGGCACGGTGGTCGTGCTGCCGAAGTTCGAACCCGCCGATGTGATCGCCGCGATTGAGCAGCATCGCGTGACCTATATGTTCCTGCCGCCGACCGCGATTTACATGTTGTTGGCGCATCCGGGTGTGAGGGATGCGGATTTCTCGTCGCTTGAATATATTTCCTATGCCGGTGCGCCGATGTCGCTTGAACGGCTTCAGGAAGCGATCGAGGTGTTTGGCCCTGTCATGAACGCGAGCTTCGGTCAGACCGAGGCGCCGATGTGCGTGACGGCGATGCCGCCGCATGAACATCTTAACGCCAAGGGCGAATTGGCCCATCCGGGCAGTTGTGGTCGTCCCAATCTGTTGTCGATTGTCGAGATTATGGACGATGACGGCAACATTCTGCCACCCGGCGAACGCGGCGAAATCGTCGTGCGTGGGCCGTTGGTGATGGCCGGTTATTACAAGAACCCGGACGCCACGGCAGAGGTGTCGACCTTTGGCTGGCACCATACCGGCGATGTCGGGATTCGCGATGAAGATGGCTGGTTTTATGTCGTCGACCGCAAGAAGGACATGATCATTTCAGGCGGCTTCAACGTCTATCCGGCGGAGGTCGAACAGGCATTGCTGGCGCATGAAGATGTGCAGGATTGCGCGGTGATCGGCGTGCCGGATGAGAAATGGGGCGAGGCGGTCATCGCCTTTGTCGAGCTGCGGGCAGGGGTTGCGGGTGATATGCAGGCGATCATGGATCATGCGCGCGATTTGCTCGGCCCTGTCAAAACACCGAAGCGGATCGAGCGGATTGATACTCTTCCCCGCACCAATGCGGGCAAGGTCTCGCGGGCGGAATTGCGCAAGCCCTTTTGGGCGCATGTCGGAAAGGCAATATAATGCGGCAGGCTTATGTGATCGGTGTCGGTATGACGCCATTCGGTCGCCATCTCGACAAGACCCATACAGACCTCACCCAAATGGCGGTGGCGGAAGCCTTTACCGATGCTGGGGTGCAGGCGAGCGACCTTGGCATGGCGATCTATGCCAATGTCGTGCAGGGCTTTTTCGCGGGTGAAATGTCGGTGCCGGGCGAATATGCGCTGCGGCCGATGGGTGTGCAGGGCGTGCGCGTGATGCATATCGAGGCGGCCTGCGCCAGTTCGACAATAGGTCTGCATGTCGCGGTCGATTATGTCCGGGCTGGGCTTGCCGATGTAGCGTTGGTCGTCGGGGTCGAGAAATTATATAGCGAAGACCGCGCCAAGCGGTTCGCGGTGTTCCAGCAGCCATTGGATGCGCTGGAGGCGCAACGTTATATCAACTGCACCCAAGGCATGTTGGCCCCGGCACCCGCTGGCATGGATGGGCCGGGTCCGAACATTATGATGGATGCCTATGCGGCGCAGGCGCGTCTTTATATGGCGACCTATGGCACGACCCAGCGCCAGATTGCGGCCATTGCTGCCAAGAACCATCACCATTCGCAGTTCAATCCGCTGTCGCAATATCGCAATGCGATGTCGATTGACGAGATTATGGCCGCGCCTGCGGTATCATGGCCGTTGACCGTGCCGATGTGCGCCCCGATCAGCGATGGCGCATCGGCGGCTATTGTCTGTGCCGAGGATGTGCTGGCTCGTTTCAAGGATGCGCGGCCTGTGAAGGTGCTGGCGGTGGAATCGCAAAGCGGTCAGGATCGCGCGCCCAATGATTATGCCCGGCATGTTACCCGGCTGACGGCGGCGCGGGCGTTTGAAAAAGCAGGACTTGGCCCGCAGGACATGCATGTCGCCGAAGTCCATGATGCCAGTTCGTCCGGTGAAATGACCCAGATCGAGGCCTTGGGCCTGTGTGCACCCGGCCAATCGGGCCATGATGCCGAAAAGGGCGTGATCGCACTTGGCGGGCGTATCCCGGTCAATGTGTCGGGCGGGCTGGTGTCCAAGGGGCATCCGCTGGCGGCGACCGGTCTTGGCCAGATCCATGAACTGGTGCAGCAATTGCGCGGTGCAGCGGGCCAGCGTCAGGTGGAAGGCGCGCGCTTTGCGATTGCCGAGAATTCCGGCGGTTTTTATGGCGTGGAAGACGGGCTGTCCGCCGTCACGATTTTAGGACGGGTATAACCCGGATGTGAACGCCCGGCTGTATCAGCGCCGGGCGTTTCAATCACTCGACCGCTTGTGGTGGCAGCCTATCAACCATCTGGCGGGTCGCTTCAAAATGCGTTCGCACGGCCTCTTCGGCCTTGACGGGATCGCCGCTCAACACCGCTTGCGCGATCAGGCCATAGCCCTCGGCATGTTTGCGTTGTTCTTCATGCGACTGATAGGGACGGATTTGCGCCCGAAACAGGTCAGCCCGGCTTAATGGCGTGACGCGCGGCAGCTCATCATTGCCGGAGATTTCAAACAAGGTGTCGTAAAAGGTCTGGCGGACCAGCATCGGATTGCCGTTGTCGACGCCATTCAAAGATTTGCCGGACGCCTCAACTGCCGCATCGAGCAGTCGCCGTTTTTCCAGCGGGGCCTTTGTCGCGCGACGGGCGGCGAGGCTGACCAATTGTTCCAATACCTCCAGCAGATCGTCGATGGCCTTGCGGTCGAGTCGACAGATATGCGTGCCGCGATAGCGCCCCATCGATACGATGCCGTCGCCATTGAGATGGCGCAGCGCCTCGCGCAATGAACTGCGGCTGATTTGCAATCGTTGCGTCAGGTCGATCTCGACCAGATGCTGGCCCGGCACGAACTGGCTGGTGCGGATGCCTTGGCGAATGATTTCGGCCACGCGCTCAGTCGTGCCCATCGCCCGACCATCGGCGTCGGGCGTGGCAACGGCTGTCCGTTTGGGCGAGTTGGGCTTGCCGCCGCCGCTCATCCCTTGACGGTCTCCACGCCGTCGAAATGGCGGGTGAATTTGTCCATCAAATGATGGGCTGTCATATCGAGCTGCATCGGCGTGATCGATACGGCATTTTCCCGCATCGCGCCCAGATCGTTATGATCCGCCTCGCCACCATCCGGAAAAGCGATCTTGATCCAGTAATATGGCACATGGCGTTCATCGACACGCCGCATCGGCTTGAACGAGCCGGGCGGGCGCATGCCTTGCGTTGTGACGCGCACCCCGGTCACGGCATCGGGCGGGCAGTTCGGAAAGTTGACGTTGACGAACGTGCCTTTCTCCCATTCCATATCGAGCAGATGCTTGATCACGCCGGGGGCGTATTTCGCCGCCGTGCCCCAATGGATTTCACTTTGGTAAGTGATGACCTGGCTCAACGCGACAGACGGGATGCCGAGCATCGCGCCCTCAATCGCCGCCGAGGCGGTGCCGGAATAGGTGATGTCCTCCGCCAGATTCGGGCCGCGATTGATGCCGGATAACAGGATATCCGGCCTGCGGTCGCCCATCAGTTCATATACGCCCAACAAGGCGCAATCGGTGGGTGTGCCTTTGACGGCGAAATGGCGCTCGTCGCGCTGCTTGATGCGAATCGGGTAGGACAGCGATAGCGAATGGCCCGCGCCCGAACGTTCCTCATCCGGCGCCACGACCCAGATATCGTCGGTGAATTGACGGACGATCTCCTCCAGCAGAATAATGCCGGGGGCATCAATGCCATCATCGTTCACGATCAGGACGCGCGGTGATGTGGAGGGGGCCAAAATTTTTCTCCTAGGGATTTTATATCAATGAATCTTGTCTAGTGATTCCACACTGGTTCGTCAATATCGTCTGACGATTTCATCTGGCAGATGCTTGACACTGGATGCGGACTGCGGCACTAGATCAAGTCGAAATCACCGATTGGGAGAGTGGGAATGGGTGCCAATTTGCCCATGGATAGGATGCAGCCGACAAAGCCGCCGATGTCGCCCTTGGTCGAGGCTGTATTGAGCATGACCCAGGAAATGGCGCGGGCGAAATTTGCCGAATCGTCTAAGCCCTGGAACGAATTTTGTTTCGATGAAGCGGACAAGGCGATCACGTCGGCCGATTTCGTCGCGATGGAAGATCGCATCTTGGCGACGGGCTATCGCTTCGACTGGTCGTCGGGCATTTCGGTCGATTGCCGACCCGAAATCTACAAGCCGCGCGGCGAGGGTGGATCGGTGGATGAGAGCTTTTCCCATCCCGATGCGCCGCAGGGCGAGCCGGATGAAAACGGGCTGGCGCTCGCGGGCGTGGGCGACAATGTCGTGCGCGCGGATCAGAATATGCGCGGCACCGCGCGGTTCATCCGCACCAATGAACGGGTGCTCGATTATCTGACCAATGGCGTGCCAGCAGGGACCATCGCGATCATCGACGATTCGGGCGGGACGTTGACCGCGCCGATCATCGAACAATTTGCGGGCGTGATCTGCGCCGGTGGCACGGTGCGTTCGCACCTTGGCATTCTGACGCGCGAATACAACATCCCCTGCCTGATGAACGCCAAGATCGCGGGCATCAACGAGGGCGATGAAGTGGTGATCGAAAACAGCGCCATGGCAAAGACGACCGAGGATTATCAGCAGGGCATCGACCGTGTGGCCCGGGTCTGGCGTCTGGTAAAGCAGGAGGCTTGAGATAATGGATAACCGTGATCTGGTGTATCATGGCTTGGCCATCAAGCGCCATGCCGAAGCCCCGGCCATTGCCGAACTGATCGGCCTGCCCAAGGATCATGTCGCGAGCCTGCTCCAGACGGCGGCGGCCACGGGCCGGGCGGTCGAGGCCAAGGGCGCGTATATCCTGAGCCCATTGGCGCGGATCGGCTTGGAGGCGCGTTATGCGCTGCATTTCGGGCATTTGCGCGAGGATAAGGCGTTCAATGCGGCCTATCAATCGTTCGAGCGCATCAATCGCACGCTGAAGCAGGTCATCACCGAATGGCAGACGATTGAAGTCGGTGGCCGCAAGGTCGCCAATGACCATAGCGACAAGGCGCATGACGAGGCGATCATCGATCGTCTGGGCGCGGTGCATGAGCAGGTGGAGACGGTGCTGAATGCGTTGGGGGCCAAGCTGCCGCGCATGAAGATCTATGCCAAGAAATTGCTGCACGCGCTCGAAGCGGCGGAAGATGGCGACCATGAATGGGTCAGCGATATTCGTCGCGAGAGCTATCACACTGTCTGGTTCGAATTGCATGAAGACCTGCTCCGGATCATGGGGCAGGTACGAGAGGAATAGTCCTGATGACTGATTTACGTTGGACCGTCCGGCTGGATGGTTCTTGCCTGCCGGAACGGTCGCTGATCGGCGGCAAGGCATGGTCGGTGGCGCGGATGCGCGCGCTTGATTTGCCGGTGCCGCCCGCTTTTGTGATCACCACAAAGGCGTGTCTCGCCTTTCTTGAGCATGGCGATTTTCCGGAAGGGCTGGCGGAAGAAATCGACGCCAATCTGGCGTGGCTCAATCAGGAGACCGGCAGACAGTTCGGCAGCACCGAGCGGCCATTCCTGTTGTCGGTGCGTTCGGGCGCAGCGATTTCGATGCCGGGTATGATGGATACGGTGCTGAACCTCGGCATCGACGATGTCACCGAAAAGGCGCTGGCCGATGAAACGGGCATGGCGGATTTCGCCCATGATACCCATCGCCGCTTTATCGAGCTGTATGCGTCGATCGTGCTGAAGACGCCGGTTGAGCTGGAAGGCCATGCGACGGCTGCGGAATGGCGGCAGCAGCTTGCAGATGCAGGCGGCGAATTGCCCGCGACCGCGCGCGATTGCCTGACCGGCGCGGTGCGGGCGGTGTTTGAAAGCTGGAACACCCGTCGTGCGCGGCGTTATCGCGAGCATCACAATATCGCCCATGATCTCGGCACGGCAGTGACGGTGCAGGCGATGGTCTTTGGCAATCTTGATGATCGTAGCGGGACCGGGGTGCTGTTCAGCCGCAACCCGTTGACCGGCGAAAATCTGCCTTATGGCGAATATCTGCCACGCGCGCAGGGCGAAGATGTGGTGTCGGGCAAGTTCACGCCGCTGTCATTGGCGGCGATGCACGAGCTTGATCCTGAAGCGCATGACCAATTGTTGCTGGCGTCGGATCGGCTGGAACGCGAAAACCGCGACATTCAGGATATCGAATTCACGGTGCAGAGCGGCAAGCTCTATCTGTTGCAGGCCCGTTCGGCCAAGCGCGCGCCGGATGCCGCCGTGCGTTCGGCGGTGGAAATGGTCGCAGAAGGCATGATCGACATCGATACCGCCTTGTCGCGGATCAGCCCGGAACAGATCAAGACATTGCTCTTGCCGCGACTGGTGCCGGGCGCAAGCGATGGCGCGGCGGTTGTGGCGCGTGGCGAAGGCGCTTGCCCGGGCGTTGCGACCGGGGTGCTGGTCACCGATCCGGACGAGGCCGAACGTCGTGCCGAGGCGGGCGAACATGTGATCCTGTTACGCGCGACCACCAGCCCCGATGATATTCACGGCATGATCGCGGCCTTAGCTGTCGTCACTGAACAGGGCGGGTCCACTTCCCATGCGGCAGTAGTCAGTCGTGCGCTGGGCCGTCCCTGCGTGGTCGGCACTGGCGCCCAGGCGGGGTTGAAAGCGGGTGATATCGTCACCGTCGATGGCGAGGCGGGCCTTGTTTATGCGGGTGCGCTGGCGGTTGAAATCCCTGATGAACGGGCAGATGCGACCTTGTCGCGACTGGTCGAATGGGCGAGCGAGCGGTCAAAGGTGCGGGTGGTCCACCCTGATGAAATCGCGGCGGGCGAGACCTATCTTGATGTCGACGATCATCTGGCCGGTGGTGAATTGGATGCCTTGCCCGATTTGCTGGCCGGGGTGACGGCGGCGGGCGGGTTGATGCTCGCCAATCCGGATGCAGCACGTGTTGCCGCTGCGCAAGGGGTGAAGACCATTGTTACCCAGCCGGTGCTGCCTGCCCTGCTGGCCGTGATGGGAGCAGAAGCATGAGCCATGTTGTCGAGAATGCCCGCGCCTTGTTGCGCATGTTCCGTCAATCCGATGCGCGCGATATGCATGTGCGCGTCGGCGATTTCGCGATGTTCATGGCGAAGCAGAATGGCGGGGCTAACCCCCTGAAACAACGCGCGGTGGTGCATCCTTCAGTGGTGGCGATGGCCGCGCCTGCGGCCATCGCTGCGCCGCGCACGAATATGTTGACCGCTCCGCATATCGCATCCTTGGTGTCGGCCCTGCCGGTCGGCACGGCGGTTGAAGCGGGCCAGATTTTGGCCCGGTTGGAATTGCTGGGAGAGTTCATCGACCTTGCCGCTGAAGGGCCGGGCTTTGTCGAAGCAGTATTCGCGAATGAATTGGAGTTGCTGGAATATGCCGCGCCGATCCTCAAGCTGGTGCTGCATTGATCGGCAGCAGATACCAACTACCCCAAATGAAAACGGCCACCGATTTGGTGGCCGTTTCCTTTTGTGTTTGGTCGTTGCGGTGGCCGATCAACCGGCGGCCATCGCTCGTTTCGTGAGCAATTTGAGATAGGCGGGCAATACCGCGCCGAACGCCTGAAAACGGGCGTCCTGCGTCTTGCCGCTGGAGAAGAGGTAGGCGCCCAAGGCGATGATCGCGGCCACCTTGGCCTGACCCAGCACCGTATAGCGCGCCATATCGACAGCGGTGCGGCCCGTGCCCTTTTCCCATTCCGCGATCATCCGTTCCGGTGACCACCAGTTCGGCAGTTCGAACCCAGCATCGGCCAATGAGGCCTCGCCTTGATCGTGGAACATCAGGATATAGCCGAGGTCGAGCAATGGCTCTGAAATCTGGGCCATTTCCCAGTCCAGCAATGCCGTCAAACGCCCTTCATGCCACATGCAATTGCCATGTTTAGGATCGCCATGCACCGGGGTCGGTGCGCCGGAAGTGCGCGGCGGTGATTTGACGAGGCTTTCCAGTACCTCGATCAGCGAAGCATCGGATTCCGCCGACTTGGCGACGTCCAGCCAATGCTGTGCCTCTTGCTGTACCGTGCGGCTGCCGGGCGGCATAAATTCGACCGGCATATTGTGCAGGCCGATGACGGCATCGAACCATTGGCGGCAGATGCTTTCCGGCGCATGGGCCAGATCGGCATTGACCCAATCGGGCAGGGCATATTCAAATGCTTCGCCCGGCACGCATTCCATCAGGAAGAACGGGTCGCCGATGACCTTTGTGTCTTCGCACAATTCCAGCATGCCCGGCAGCGGCACGCTACGCGCATGCGCCTTGACCGCAGACAGGATCGCATGTTGGCGGGCCATGTCATATGGCGGTAGCAGCCCTTCTTCCGAGGGCGGCATGCGCAGGATTTCATTCAGGCCCTGAACGAGATAGGTCTCGTTCGAGTGACCAGCGGAAAGGGTCTTGACGCCGGTGATCCGGTCCCCGCGCGGCAGATATGCGCGGAGACCTTCGGCCAGACGATGAACATCACGAGCCATGTTTTCGTCCTTTTAGATCAGCGAATTTGCCGCCGTCAGTCCTAGTTCCGGATGTGCGCCATGGATGATCGTTTCCATGATGCCATGACCTTTTGCATCGCCTTCTGTGACCGTGATCGGGCAGTCGCGCAATTGGCGAATGCGGCGCAGTGTCGGGATATCGAGCGTGTCGGCGAATTTTTCGCCTTCGACTTCGAGTTCGCCCTTCCACGACCCATGCTTCTTGCCATCAAAGCCGAGATACAGCCCCGGGCCGAGATGCACGGCAGATGGGCCGCCGACTTCGACCTGCACGGTGCGGGTGCCGCCCTGCATCATGTCGAAATGGACCTCGCCGCCGAGCAGGCGACGGGTGCGGTCGTCATAACGCAATTCCGGACGGACGCGCGCGACCTTTTCCTGCGTGCCATCGGGGTGGTTGCAATAGCCCGATGAATAGAAAATCCGGCCCTGTTTCGACATATAATAGAAATGATAGGCGTATTTTTCGCCATTCGGCTTGGTCAGCATGAACGGCGACCAGACCAATACGAATTCACCTTCGCCGAATTTGGCATCGCCAAAGTCCGAGGTCGGGCGGATGTCGGGATTATGTGCGCCCACGTCGAGACGGGTGCCCCAGCTATGGTCGCGATATTCGGTCCATTCTTCCGGCTTGACCTCGATGCGCTCGCCTTCGATTTCGACCCAGCCCGACGGCACGCCGATCTGGTGATAGCGGATCACGTCCGAACCGATGCGGAAGCCGTCGCGTTCGCGCTGCTTGTGGCGATCTTCGAAGAACGGCACCATTTCAGAGGTGAAAGTGATGTCGTAAGAGATCGGCTGCGCATCGTTCTTGGCGAGGGTGTAACGCACCTTGTGCAGCGGTTCGATGACTTCATAAGTGATCGGACCGACCGAGGTGATCGTCGGATCGTCGCGCAGTTCGCGGCTGGCGCGGACGGTCCATTGCTCGCTGCCGCGCGCCACGGCGGCCCAGCCGTCCATCACGCCGCGATTGTGATAGCGGCCAAGGCCGAAGTCGATCGCCAGCGTGCCGTCCTTGCGGACGATTGCGGACCAGATCTTTTCGGTCCAGCTATGATCGGACGAAGCGGTCGATGCAAAAGTATCCACGATCTGGTGGTTCAGCATCTCGTCGATGTCGAGCAATTGGCCGATGTCATCCATCTGATGTCGCACGATGTTGCGCATGTCAGTTCTCCTTGAAATTATGATGCGGGTTCATTGGCCGTGCGGCTGATTTGCAGCACGGGTGAAATGTCAGTGTAAGCTTTGGTATCCGCGAATAGCGCCTCGCCACATGCCTGCATGGCGGCATCGAATGCGGCGCGCGTCGGAAAGATCAATTCGCTGATCGCCCAAAAAGGCGGCGGCGCGCCATCAAGGCCCGCAACGCCCAAGGTGAGGGTAAGACCGGTCAGGCCATGCGGGGTCAGCAGCTTTTCGGCCAAAGGGGCGTGCCGGTGCAGATAATAATCGCCATCAAAGCGACTATTCTCGACGTTCGGGTATACAGCCGAGATGCGGATCACAAACCTCTCCTATTGTCTTGATTCGCTCAAGTTGAGAGGATGCTAAATGCGTCAGACGATTTCGTCCAGCTATATTGACAGCGGATGTGCGTTTGCACCACTAATCATGGCAGAAAAACATAAAGGATGGATGTGATGACAGGACGGCTTGAAGGGAAGATTGCCATAGTGACCGGGGCGGCAAGTGGCATTGGTCGCGCGATTGTCGAGCGCTTCTGTGTTGAAGGCGCAAAAGTGCTGGCGGTCGATCTGAATGATGCGGCGTTGCGGGCGGCACATGTCGAGGGTGACAATCTGCGTTTTGTGGCGGTTGATCTCAGCAGCGTTGATGCGCCTGATATAGTGTTGGCGGCAGCGCAGGCGCATTTCGGGCGGCTTGATATCCTTATCAACAATGCGGGCATCTGCGAATATCAGACGATTGAAGAGACGACGGACGCGCTTTGGGATCGCACCCTTGCTGTCGATCTGACGGCGGTGTTCCGGATGAGCCGGGCTGCGGTGCCCATGCTGCGGCAAAGCGGGCAGGGGCGGATCGTCAATACTGCCTCGATCATGGCGGAGCGCCCTTATGGCGGCTTGATCGCCTATATTTCGGCTAAGCATGGCGTGGCAGGCGTGACCAAGTCGCTGGCGGTCGAGCTTGGCTCTTATGGCATTACCGCCAATTACGTCATGCCGGGCGCGACCGTGACCGGGATCACCAAGCCGTTGATTGATCAGGATGCGGCGTTGCGGGCGGCCTATGATGATATGGGCGTGTTGGGCCGCATGGCCCAGCCGGAGGAAATGGCGTCGGCATTCCTCTTTCTGGCCTCGGATGAGGCGAGCTTCATCACCGGCCACGGCCTTGCGGTGGATGGCGGGGCGCTGTTGCGGATGTAGTTTTGGGCATGGGGGGGCGGGGTATCGCGCCTGCCCCCTTTGCACGATATTTAAGACGTCGCGGCGGGGAATGCGCTTTCCGGCAATTCCTGCATGGTTTTTCTGGTGCCGTCGAAATGCTTCTTGACCGCTTTTTCAGCGGCGTCCGGATTGTTGGCGATGATCGCGTCCGCAATCATGCGATAACCGGAAAAGTGGCGGCGTCGCTGGGTTTCCGACTGGACGGTTTCGACCTGTGCGCGAAACAGGTCGGTACGCGACAACGGCATGACCCGCGCCAGTTCCTGATTACCGCCAATCGATATCATGGTGTTATAAAAATGACGACGATGATCGAGATATTGCGCGCGATTGCCGGTCTTGCCCGCATTTTCGATCAAATCGGCGGCTTCCTGCATATTGTTGCGGTCATTGGCGGTCGTGCAGTGGATGGCTGCCAGCCGTGCCGCGAGCCTTGCCAGCGGTTCAAGTGTGTCGAGCAGGTCAAAGATCGATTTACGGTCAAGGCTTGCGATATACGCGCCGCGATAACGGTTGAGCGTCACGATGCCCGCAGCGGCCATATGTTTGAGCGCCTCGCGCAAAGAGCCGCGACTGATGCCCAATCTTTGGGTGAGGTCGGGTTCCAGCAAATGCTGTCCGGGGACAAATACGCCTGATCTGATGCCCTGCGTAATGGCCTCTGTGACCTTGTCTGTGGCGCTGGTAGCGGGCGTGGTGATGCTCTTTGCGGTCGAGCCCTCTGAATTCGTCATCTTTGCGAGTTTTTCTTTTGGCTGATGAAGGTGATCTAGGAATTTGAACGATGCCCCATTTCCTTATCCGAATGCAAATGGATCGTCCAGCAAAGTACGAATTTGCCCGATGAGCAGGTTTGACGGGTTCATCTCACGAAATCGTCAAACGATATTGACAGATCGTCTGGCCTGTGACAGTTTCGATTCAAGCTGCCGCTTTGTGTGTGGTGGTACCATTGCATCAAGCCTCCAAAGGGGGTGTGCAACAAAGGGAGAATGATGATGGGGTCTGTCAGCAATTTTTCGCGGTTTATGGGCAGTTCGCTGCTCGTAATCGCGTGCTCCGCCTCGGCGTACGCGCAAGATGCGGCACCAGCGGCCAGCGCCAATGATGCGGATTATGGCGAAATCGTCGTCACCGCCAATAAGCGCGCCCAGTCCATTAATGACGTTGGTCTGTCAATCACTGCGGAAACAGGCGATACGCTGTTGCAGCGCGGCATTTCCTCGCCGACCGACCTTGGCAAGATCGTCCCGGGCCTGACGGTGCAGCCATCGCCGTTCAATACGCCGGTCTATACGCTGCGCGGCGTTGGTTTCTATGAAACCACTTTGTCTGCTGCGCCGACCGTCGCCGTTTATACTGACGAAGTGGCGCTGCCCTTCAGCGCGACGACCCGTGGTGCGGCCTTTGATATTGAACGCGTCGAAGTGCTTAAGGGTCCGCAGGGTACGCTGTTCGGTCAGAACACCACCGGCGGCGCGATCAACTATATCGTTGCCAAGCCGACCGATAAATTCTCGGCGGGTGCCGATGCAAGCTTCGGTCGTTTCGCAACCACTGATGTGCAGGGCTTTATCAGCGGGCCGCTGGCCGACACCGTGAAGGGCCGCATTGCCGTCCGCACGATCCAGTCGGGCACTTGGCAGAAGAGCTACACCCGTTCGGATGATCTGGGTAAGCAGAACATGCTGCAAGGCCGTATCCTGTTGGATTGGCAGGCATCGGACAAGCTGAAGTTCGAACTCAACGCCAATGGCTGGCGCGACAAGGGCGATACCCAGGCGGCGCAGTTGATTGAAGACACCTGCGGCGCTTCGCGTGCCGGCACCTGCGGTAGCCCGGATGCGACGAATTTCCGCAACTATCCGCGCAGCCCGCGCAATGCGCGCGCTGCCGATTGGGGCTATGGCATCTTCGGTCGTCGCCCGCAGCGCGATGACCGTTTTTATCAGCTCAGCCTGCGTGGCGATCTGGAGTTGAACGACAATCTCACGCTGACGTCGATCACGGCCTATTCCGATTACAAGACGGATTCGGTACAGGATTTTGACGGTTCGACCTATTTTTCGGTCGATACCAACACCACGGGTTACATCAAGGATATCTCGCAGGAAGTCCGCATCAGCGGGACCTATGATCGCGTGAACTTCATCCTTGGCGGTAATTACAACAAGTCAAAGACCTTCGACCGCTTGTTCTATAACTTCAGCGAAGGCCCATCGTCGAACCCGTTATATGCAATTCCGGGTGCGCCCCGTGGCGTGCTGACATTCAACTATTCCGATCAGGATGTGAAGAATGTGGCCGTCTTCGGTAACGTGGAATTCAAGATCACCCCGGCACTGACCCTGCTTGCCGGTGCGCGTTATACCGACAGCAAGCGCAGCTTTGCCGGCTGCACGAACGACTTTGGTGGTGATACGGCAATCTGGTGGAATGCGATCTTCGGCACCGATGTGCAGCCGGGCGGTTGCTTGACCTTCACGCAGAACTTCCCGGAACAGTTCAATCCGGCAGCCTATGATAATTTGAACGAAGACAATGTGTCGTGGAATATCGGTCTTAACTACAAGACGCCGGGCGATACCCTGCTTTATACCCGCGTCAGCCGCGGTTATAAGTCGGGCAGCTTCCCGACGGCGTCGGTGGCCAGCTACAGCGGCTATGTGCCGGTGAAGCAGGAATCCGTGACCGCTTATGAATTGGGTGCAAAGGGACCTTTGCTTGGTCGCGCGTTGGAATATGCGGTCGCCGGTTTCTATTATGACTATCAGGATAAGCAGCTGCGCGGTCGCAAGCCTGACCCTGTGTTCGGGACTTTGGATGGTCTGGTCCAGATTCCGAAGAGTCGCATCTGGGGTGTCGAAGCATCGATCACCGCCCGTCCGATTGAAGGCCTGCGCCTGAACGTCGGTGGCACCTATATCGATACGAAGATCACGGAGTTCGAAGGCTATGACGCCTTCGGGGTGCTGGCCAATTTCGCAGGTCAGAAATTCCCTTATGCGCCAAAGGTCACGATTGTGGCGGACGCTGAATATAAAACAGCGCTGAGCGGCACTGCGGACGGGTATTTCGGTATTTCCGCGACCCACAACTCCAAGTCCACGACGGCGCTGGCCAACACTACCACGCAATATGTCACCGCCGATCCGCGCTTCATCATGAAGGCGTACACATTGGTTGACCTGCGTGCCGGTGTTGAATTCCCGGGCAGCAATGTCCGTGCCGGTGTCTATGTCCGCAATGTCGGCAATGTCTATTACTGGACCAACACCCAGGACAATCTGGCGTCGATCTCCCGCTTTGCGGGGATGCCGCGGACCTATGGTCTGCAGGTCAGCTGGCGCTATTGATCGTATAATAAGCGTATCCGCAACCTCGTGGCGTTTCGGCGTCACGAGGTTGCACGTTAAACGGAATCGTCATACGATGACGGTCGAAATAATGGCCCAAAGAAGGCCTGATTCTATGCTCTGCCTGTCACTTCCGGCGCTTTGGCACCTATCGCTGATCTTGCCCGATGTGTGCAGAGCTAAGGTCGCCAGCAACGCAGGAGAGTGGAATGGACGGTGCGCACAGGTCCTTTGAAGAGAATGCAGATGATCCTGCCGGGGCGGGCGAACCGCGCCGCCTGATCGATCGCATTCCGGTCATCCCTGAACGCAAGACCCTGCATGGTCCGCTGACTGCGCGACGGTTGCGGCGCTTTTATGCGTTTCTGGCGCTTGAATTCCTGCTGGGTATTTCGCCGATTCTACTCGGCATGAGCACGCAGTGGAAGGCCTTTGGTCTGGGGATGATTTTCCCGGGCGCGGGTTTCCTTTATGCCGGCGGCATTGCGGGGCCGTTGTTCGCGGCGCTGTCTATCGCGGCATTCACCGTCATCATGTTTATCTGGTGGGCGCGCGGCGTGATTGTCGGGCCGCCGGGCGTGTTGATCGGCACGGCCTTGTTGTCTGCGGCATGGATCGAAGGCAAGCAAGGCGTGAGCTGGATGGAAATCGCGCTGCCTGCTGCTGTTGTCGCGCTGCATCTCTGGCTGGCGAATGGCCGCAGGAAAGAATTCGCCGCCGCCAAGGCGCGTGGCGCCGCGTTGAATGAAGTGATCACCAAGGCCGAGCCTTTGTTGCGCGATTATCCGGTCGTGGCCGCCGAGGAAATGCCCGCGGGCCAGATTGGCGAATATCGCCGGATGCTCGATCTTGCGCTGCAACCGGTCGATAGCTGGAATGGCTTTTCGATGGACGACACATGGCAGGATGGGGCGTTGCGCTACCAGATCTGCACGATGTCGTGGAATCTTGCGCTGGGCCAGTACACGCAATTGCCTGCGTTCCATGGCTATCTCAACACGGCGCAGGAGCATCTGATCCACAAGCATGTCGACCGCAACACATGGAATTATTGGTATTGGGAAAGCCTGTGGGGCAATTTCCAGCTTGAGAAGAACCCGGTTACTACCGACAATATCATGCTGTCCGGCTTTCTTGGGGTGTCGCTCGGCATGTTCGAAACCGCGAGCGGGACATCCCCGTTCAAGGCGCCGGGCGCATTGACCTTCCGTTGGGATGAAAACACCGCTTTCCCCTATAGCCATGAAACGCTGATGGAAGAGGTGGTCAAAAATTATAAGCGTTATGATTATGGCTGGTTCCCATGCGAGCCGCGCTGGATCTATTCGATGTGCAACCTTGTCGGGCGCACGGCCTTGGCCTTTCATGATGCGCGTCACAACACGCATTTCATTGATGCAGTGGGTGACCGATTTGAACGGACGATGGAAGAGGAAATGATGCTGGCCGATGGCCGGATCAAGGTTTGCACCTCTTCGCCCTTCGGTTTTCAGGTGCCGAGCCTTTCGGGCCTGTTTGGTGAGACCTGGGGCATTCGATTCCTGACGCCGCATGCGCCGGAACAGGCCGAACGCCTGTGGCAGATCCTCAAGAATGACTATATTTCGGTCAAGCCCGATGGCCAGTTGGATTTCAAGCTGTTGCCGCTCGGTTGGGATACGCGCAAGCCTGCGGACTTCTCCAAATGGCCGGAACTGAACCCGTTGATCATGACGCTTTGGGCAGCACTTGAAATGGGCGACGAGCCGATCATCAATGCGACCACCCGCACCATCGACGAGCGTTATGGAGAAGGTCTGGCCGCGTCGATGACATGGAGCCGTCGCAACACGGTGCGCGACATGGTCAACAAGGGCCTGCCCGAGGCATGGGCCAAGGGACCGATCATCGAAAAGGCCGTCTATCCGGAGGCGATCATCACCCGGGCCGTCACCGATGGTCAGGCATTGGAGGCCGTCATTCATCCGGGTGCGCAAGGCGGCAAGACCAGCATCGGCCTCAGCCGCCTGAAACCGGGTGGGAATTACCGACTATTGCAGACCGGCGAACAATTCACCGCATCAACAGACGGGCGTCACCAATTGGATATCATCCTGCCGGGCAGGACCGAAATCCACATCGTGCCGGTGGTTTGATCCGATGGCCTGCTGCATCCTAGCCGCCTTTTTGATCGCCCAATGCATGGCGACATTAAGGCGCTGGGGTGTGTTCTGGCATTTGCTGCCGGTGCCGGAGGGGGAAAACCCGGATACGGCGCTGACCCGACTCAATACATGGTTACGGCGGCCACGGGTGCGGGCGGGCATCGCCTGTGCCGTGATGGTCGAACTGACGGTATTGGGTTCGTGGGTCTATGTGGAACATGGCCGACATATTGCCGAATTTGCCGATGTCCAATGGGCGCATCTCCACGGCGAGCGGGTGGTCTATGCCAAGGTCTGCGACCAAACCGGTCAGACCAGCATCCGCATGGTGCTGGAAGAAATGCGCCGCAACAGGGTAGCGACGCGCCAGACGCAGATCTGAGCGCAGATCGAAATTAGGAATGATGATGGAATTTCAGGATCAGGTCGTCTTGGTGACCGGCGGTTCCAAGGGTATTGGCAAGGCCGTGGCGATGCTGGCCGCCAAGCGGGGCGCGGCGGTGATCATCGTCGGGCGCAGCCTTGGGACGCTGACCGAAACCGGTGATGAAATCCGGGCGGCCACCGGGGCAAGGGTGGTGACGGTCGCGGGCGATGTGGCCGATGCCGATACGGCGATCCGGGCCGTGGCGCAGGCGCGGGACAATTTCGGGCGGCTGGATGTGGTCGCCAATATCGCGGGGGCTTTTCCGACGGCCTTGCTGCAAGATACGACCGACGCCGATTTCGCATCGACGATCGATATCAATTTGAAGGGCACGTTTCTGATGTGCCGTGAAGCCTTGCCGTATCTGCGCCAACAAGGTTGGGGGGCGATTGTGAATATGTCGTCGACCGCCGCGCGTTTTCCGACGCCGGGCCTGTCTGTCTATGGCGCGAGCAAGGCCGGGGTCGAAGCCTTCACCCGCGCCATTGCAGTCGAAGCCGCGCCTCATATCCGGGTGAATGCGGTATCGGCCGGTCCCACCATGACCGAAACCGTGGCCGCATTGATGGCGGTGGATCAGACCGGCGCGGTTGACGCAGTGACCAAATCGCTACCGCTCGCACGCCTTGCCGATCCGGATGAAATTGCCGAGGCGGTGCTGTTCCTCGCGTCATCGCGCGCGAGCTTCATCACCGGCCAAGTGTTGCAGGCCAATGGTGGGGGCATCATGGCCTGAGCGCCCCAGCGGTTGTCTGATGTGACGACGCAAGAAAGATCAAAAATCGCATCAATGCCGGATAAAGCCATGGGCGGGGATTGCCGCTATACAAGCAAATATGGCGATGCCCCGCCCGCATTATGAACGAATGACCGGCGCGTGTTCGGGCGGGAAGCAGTGCCGGAGCTTGTGTCTTAGGCGCGAAAATTTTTGACAGCGGCCTGTCTTCGCGCTTATGCATTGTCCGACGATATCGACTGACCAGAATGTCCTTTAAGCATCGGGTCAATTTCAGCTTGGCAAGGAGGAAGCGTGCTTCTTAGCGACACTCAAACCGCAATCCGTGATTCTGTCCGGGCATTTGCGCAATCCCGTATTCTGCCTGAAAGCCGGGCATTTGAGGCAGCGGCCAGCTATCCGCCCAAGCTGTTCGAAGAATTGGCGAGCCTCGGTCTGATGGGCATGACAGCCCCCGAATCCTTTGGCGGGGCCGAGACGGATTATGTGTCCTATGCACTGTCCTTGATCGAAATCGCCGCCGCCGATGGCGCGCTTTCGACCATCATCAGCATTCAAAATAGCTTGATCGTTTCCGGCCTGTTGAAGGATGGGACAGCGGCGCAGCAGCAGCGTTTCCTGCCCGATCTGATTGGGGGCCGGATGGTCGGTGCTTTTGCCCTCACCGAAAGTGACGCGGGTTCCGATGCCTCGGCTATTCGCACCCGGGCGGAAAAGGTCGAGGGGGGTTATCGTCTGAATGGGGCCAAGCAGTTCATCACCTCGGGCAAGATCGCCGGTGTGACCATCGTCTTTGCTGTGACGGACCCGGCGGCGGGCAAGCGCGGCATATCCGCCTTCATCGTGCCGACCGATCGCCCCGGCTATATCGTGGACAAGGTCGAACATAAATTGGGGCAGGCGGCTTCCGATACCTGCGCGATTCGCTTTGAAGATTTGTTTATCGAGGACGATTTGCGGCTGGGGGCCGAAGGCGCGGGCTATGGCATTGCGTTGTCCAATCTGGAGGCAGGCCGGATCGGCATCGCGGCGCAATGCGTCGGCATGGCGCAGGCCGCGCTTGATCTGGCTGTTGCTTATGCCAAGGACCGCAAAAGTTTCGGCAAGCCGATTATCGAGCATCAGGCAGTGGGGTTCCGTCTCGCCGATCTCGCCACCCGATTGGAAGCGTCGCGTCAGTTCGTTCTGTCGGCGGCGGCGTTGAAGGATGCGGGCGAACCGTGCCTGACACAGGCATCGATGGCCAAATTGTTCGCATCGGAAGTGTCCGAGGCTGTGGTCTCCGGTGCTATCCAGACTCTTGGCGGCTATGGCTATCTCGAAGAGTTCGGCATCGCCAAAATCTATCGCGATGTCCGCGTCTGCCAGATTTACGAAGGCACGTCGGACATCCAGCGCATGGTCATTGCGCGCGCATTGTAAAGGAAGACGGTTATGACAGCAGATCCCATTGTGATCATCGGCTTTGCCCGCACGCCGATTGGCGGTTTCATGGGCGCTTTGTCGTCGCTCACCTCGCCGCAACTGGGCGCGATTGCGGTCAAGGCAGCGGTTGAGCGTTCGGGCGTTGCCCCGGACCAGATCGACCGCATCTATATGGGTTGCGTGCTGGCGGCGGGCCTTGGTCAGGCCCCGGCGCGCCAAGCCGCCTTGGGCGCTGGCCTGCCGACTTCGGTGGAGGCGACGACCCTCAACAAGATGTGCGGTTCGGGGATGCAGGCCGCGATTATGGCGGCCGAGGCGCTGGCCGCCGGCTCGGTCGATGTCATCATCGCGGGTGGCATGGAAAGCATGAGCAATGCGCCCTATGCCCTGCCCAAGCATCGCAAGGGCGCGCGGATCGGCCATGATGTCGTGATCGACACGATGATGATGGACGGGCTGGAAGACGCCTATACGCCGGGCAAGGCGATGGGCGCCTTTGCTGAAGATAGCGTCGGCGATTATAAATTCACTCGCGAGATGCAGGACGCTTATGCGATCCGTTCGCTGGAACGCGCGAATGCCGCGATTGCCAGCGGGGCCTTTGCCGGTGAAATCGTGCCGGTCACCTTGTCGCAAGGCGGCAAGGAGCAATTGGTCGAACATGACGAACAGCCGGGCAAGGCGCGACCGGATCGCATCCCGCATTTAAAACCTGTTTTTGCCAAGCAAGGCACGATCACGGCAGCCAATGCGTCGTCGATTTCGGATGGCGCGGCGGCACTGGTGATGACACGCCAGAGCGTCGCCGACCGGCTTGGCCTAAAGCCGATTGCCAAGATCGCGGCCCATGCGGCCCATGCGCATGAACCGGGCCTGTTCACCACGGCCCCGGTGCCTGCAATGCAGAAGGTCATGGCAAAGCTCGGTTGGACAGTCGATGATGTCGATCTGTTCGAGGTGAACGAAGCCTTTGCTGCGGTGGCGATGATTGCCGCGACCGATCTCGCGATCCCGGATGACAAGATCAACATTCATGGCGGCGCGACGGCGCTTGGCCATCCCATCGGCGCAAGTGGCGCGCGCATTCTCACCACCCTGATCTCGGCACTGCAACAGCGCGGCGAAAAGCGCGGCATTGCAAGCCTGTGCATCGGTGGCGGCGAAGCGACGGCACTGGCGGTCGAACTCATTTAAGAGAGGATATCTCATGCAGTTGAACAATGTCGCCGCGGGTGTCGCGGGTGGGATCGGCGCGATCCGCAGGGGTGCGAAATGATCGGGGTTGGCCCGGAACGTACGGCGATCATCGCCGATCAGGTCGAAGCGTTCGTCCGCAATGTGGTGGTGCCTTATGAAAAGGACCCACGCCGCGATCATCACAATTGCCCGACCGATGAACTGGTCGTTGAACTACGCGAAAAGGCGCGGGCAGCCGGTGTATTGACGCCGCATATTCTGGCGGACGGTACGCATCTGTCGCAGCGCGAAACTGCGGTGGTGTTGATCCGTTCCGGCCTGTCGCCATTGGGGCCGCTCGCTTGCAATACGGCCGCGCCGGATGAGGGGAATATGTATCTGCTCGGCAAGGTCGGCAGCCCCGCGTTGAAGGAGCGGTTCCTTGATCAGCTCGTCAGCGGGCAGTCGCGTTCTGCCTTCTTCATGACCGAACCGGCGGAAGATGGCGGCGCAGGCTCCGACCCCTCCATGATGAAGACCACGGCAGTGCTGGATGGCAATCATTGGGTGGTGAATGGCCGCAAGGCGTTCATTACCGGGGCCGAAGGGGCGAAGGTCGGCATCGTCATGGCCAAATCCGCCGATGGCGCGTGCATGTTCCTTGTCGATCTGCCCGATCCGGCGATCCGGATTGAACATGTGCCCAACACCATCGATAATTCGATGCCCGGTGGCCATGCAGTGGTGAAAATCGAAAATCTGCGGATTCCGGCGGATCAGATGCTGGGTAATTCGGGAGAAGGCTTCACCTATGCGCAGGTCCGCCTGTCGCCCGCGCGCCTGTCGCATTGCATGCGCTGGCTTGGGGCCTGCATCCGTGCGCATGAAATCGCGACGGATTATGCCAATCGCCGCATGGCATTCGGCAAGGTTTTGATCGACCATGAAGGCGTCGGCTTCATGCTGGCGGAAAATATGATCGATCTGAAACAGGCCGAATTGATGATCGACTGGTGCGCGGGTGTGCTCGATGGCGGGTCGCTTGGCACGGTTGAAAGCTCGATGACCAAGGTCGCCGTATCCGAAGCCCTGATGCGCGTCGCCGACCGTTGCGTGCAGGTGATGGGCGGCACCGGCGTGACCGATGATACGATTGTCGAACAGGTGTTCCGCGAAATCCGGGCGTTCCGTATCTATGACGGCCCGACCGAGGTGCATAAATGGTCATTGGCTAAAAAGATCAAGCGGGATTGGAAAGGCCAGCACGGATGAGCGCGGTCAATGACGATGCCAACGCCGGCACGACGGCGGTGCGTGAGGCGCATCGCTTTGATGAGGCGGCGCTCGCGCGTTGGCTGGAGGCTAATGTTGAGGGCTATCAAGGCCCGTTGACGGTCGAGCAGTTCAAGGGCGGGCAATCCAACCCGACCTATAAACTCGTGACGCCGGGGCGGTCCTATGTCTTGCGGCGCAAACCACCCGGCAATCTGGTGAGCGGCGCCCATGCGGTTGAGCGCGAGGCACGGATTTTGTCGGCGCTTGGCCCGACGGGTTTTCCGGTGGCGCGGGTCTATGGTCTGTGCACCGATGAAAATGTGATCGGGACCTGGTTTTTCGTGATGGAAATGGTCGAGGGCCGGATTTTCTGGGATGCAACCTTCCCGAATGTCAGCCGCGAAGAACGCCCGGCCTATTTCGAGGCGATGAACAAGACGCTTGCTGCATTGCATCAAGTGGACCCGGAGGCGGTCGGCCTTGGCGATTATGGCAAGGCGGGCAATTATTTCGCGCGCCAGATCAGCCGGTGGTCGCGGCAATATCTCGAAGATGAAGACGCCGGGCGCAATCCGGACATGGACCAATTGATTGAATGGCTGCCCGCCAATATCCCGGATGGCGATGAAGTCAGCATCGTCCATGGTGATTTCCGCTGCGACAATATGATCTTTCACCCGACCGAACCGCGCGTATTGGCGGTGCTGGATTGGGAATTGTCGACGCTCGGCCATCCTCTTGCCGATTTTGCCTATCATGCGATGATGTATCGCATGCCGCCCAATATCGTTGCGGGGCTTGCGGGCGCGGATCTGGAAGCGCTCAATATTCCGTCGGAACAGGATTATGTCGCGGCCTATTGCCGCCATACCGGGCGTGCATCGATGCCGGGCTATGATTTTTATATCGCGTTTAATTATTTCCGACTGGCCGCGATTTTTCACGGGATCAAGGGCCGGGTGCTGCGCGGCACGGCCTCTTCCGCCCATGCGAAGGAGCGGGCGAAAAGTTTCCCCATATTGGCGCGTCTGGCGCGGGAATCGATGGAGGCTTGCCGATGACATTGCGTAACCGTTTTACCGAGTTGTTGGGGATCGAGCATCCGATCGTGCAAGGCGGCATGATGTGGGTGGGCCGCGCCGAACTCGCGGCGGCGGTGTCCAATGCCGGGGGGCTTGGCATATTGACGGCTCTGACCCAGCCGACACCGGACGATCTGCGGCGCGAGATCGATCGCTGTCGCGCGATGACGGACAAGCCATTCGGGGTGAATCTTACCATCCTGCCGTCCGTCAGCCCACCGCCTTATGCCGAATATCGCAAGGCGATCATCGAATCCGGCGTGAAGATCGTCGAAACGGCAGGGTATAAGCCGCAAGAGCATATCGAGGATTTGAAGGGTCACGGCGTGATCATTCTCCACAAATGCACGGCGGTCCGCCATGCGGTGTCGGCACAGCGCATGGGGGCGGATGTCATCTCCATCGATGGTTTCGAATGCGCGGGCCATCCCGGCGAGGACGATATTCCCGGCCTGGTCCTGATCCCGGCGGCTGCCGATAAGGTGACGGTGCCGATGATCGCGAGCGGCGGTTTTGGGGATGGTCGCGGGCTGGCGGCGGCGCTGGCATTGGGGGCCGAGGGCATCAACATGGGCACGCGTTTTTGCGCGACGGTCGAAGCGCCGATCCACGATAATGTGAAACAGTTCCTCGTCGACAATGACGAGCGCAGCACCAATCTGATTTTTCGGCGCTTCCATAATACGGGCCGGGTGGCGAAGAACAGCGTGTCCGATCAGGTGGTCGATATCTCCAACCGGCCCGATGCGGTGTTCGAGGATATTCGCCCGCTGGTCGGCGGGGCAAAGGGGCGCGAGGCGCTGGAAACCGGCAATCTCGATGCGGGTCTGGTCTGGGCAGGACAGGTGCAGGGCCTGATCCACGACATTCCGACCTGTCAGGTGTTGATTGAACGGATCGTGCGCGATGCGGAGGCCATTATCACCCAACGGCTTGCCAACATGGTCGTTGCCGGGCGGTAGGAGTGTCGAAAAGTCCCATCGGGTCGCACTGAGGGGCTGGTTGTGGGGTTTGGCGTAATGCCCTTTTTAAAATGGGCAGCATGGCATGGCTATAGACGGATTTCTGTCCATAGCCATGGCATCTGGCCCGGGTTACGCCTTGTGATGGATCGATAATGGCGCAGGCCATCGCCCGCGCCCTTTTATACAGAGACGAGGACCTGAGATGCTCATTAAATATGATGATTACCCGCTCCATCAAACAGCGGAGCCACTGTCTTACCTCGCGACCAGCGAACGCAATGCCTATGCCCGTTATTGGTATAATGGCTATGATTTCGACGGCGAATTCTATTTCGGCATCGCCTTTGCCATGTATCCCAATCGCGAAGTGATGGACGGCGCGGTTTCGATCGTGCGCAAGGACGGGACGCAGGACAGCTTCCGCGCCTCGCGTCGTCTGCGCGGTGACCGGACCGAAATGTATGCAGGGCCGATGCGCCACGAGATCGTCGAGCCGATGAGCACGGTGCGGGTCGTGGTGGAAGAAAATGACACAGGCTTTACCTGCGATCTGACCTTCCATGCCAATACGGTCGCCCATGAAGAACCTGCGGATCATATGAAGCAGGGCGTGCGCACCGTGGCGCAGATGAAGCGTTTCAGCCAGTTCGGTAAATGGACAGGTCATATCACCGTCAATGGCCGCCGTCAGGAAATCAACGCCGACACGACCTATGGCACCAAGGATCGTTCCTGGGGCTGGCGTTGGACCGGGGAGCCGGAGGCCGGCATTTCGCGCGACCAGCCGGAACAGTTTTTCTGGCTCTGGGCGCCGCTGCATTGGCAGGATCGCTGCACCCATTGGGGTCAGCATGAATATGGCGATGGCAAGCGCTGGAAAGAATTCGCCCAGATTTTCCCGACCCATCCGATCAAGTCCAATTTCGACACGCTCGCGGAACATGAGGTGGAGGAGGTCATTTGCGGGGAGCATCGCCTGACCTTCGTGCCCGGTACGCGCATGTTGGGCCGTTCGGAAATCGACACGATCTACAAGGATGGCCGCAAGGAAACCTTCGTGCTGGAACCGCTGTTGCGTTATCACATGATCGGCACCGGCTATAACCATCCGACATGGGGCCATGGCTTTTTCAAGGGCGAGGAAGCCCATACGCTGGAAAGCTGGAACATCAACGATCTCGATGTGAACGCGCCGCAATATCTCCATGTCCAGCATGTCGTCCGCGCGACCTGCGGTGACAAGGTGGGCGTGGGCGCACTCGAACAATATATCACCGGCCCGCACCAGCGTTATGGTTTGACCGGCTTTCTCGACCCTGTGAAGGGTTGAGGTCGATGAGGGGGCGTCTCGTTCAAGAGATGCCCCTTGATTGCGTGTGCGCCCATCAATCTGTGCTGCGCCGGTGGGGCGCAAGAAATGTCAAAAACTATATCAATTCCATCTAAAGCCATAGGACGGGATTAGGGTTAAGCCTCATGGATAAAGGTGCACTATCAAGCGCCTGATAAGCTGAAATCCTGATTGGAGAGGATGACGACATGGGCGCAGGAAATGCCAACACACCCGATCTGCGTGATAGCGATTTGTATGTCGATCATGCGCCATATGAAGTCTTTGCCGAGTTACGCAAATCCGATCCCGTCTATTGGAATCCGGAAGATGACGGACCGGGATTTTGGTCGCTGACCAAATATGACGACATCGTCGAAGTGTCGCGCCAGCCCTTGTTGTTCTCGTCGGCCCATGAGAATGGCGGCCATCGGATTTTCAACGAAAATGAGATCGGCCTGACCGGATCGGGGCAATCAGCCATCGGCATTCCGTTCATCTCGATCGATCCGCCGGTCCATACCCAATATCGTAAGGTCGTGATGCCGGCAGTCGCGCCGGGGCGGCTGGCCGGGATTGAAGAGCGGGTGCAGCAGCGCTGCGCCATGTTGCTGGACAAGGTGCCTTTAGGGGAAACGGTGGATATCGTGCCGTTGCTGTCTGCGCCCTTGCCGCTGTTGACCCTGTGCGAATTGTTCGATCTGCCGTCCGATATGTGGGAATCCTTATACGAATGGACCAATGCATTCGTGGGTGAAGATGACCCGGATTTCCGGCAGTCGCCCGAAAAGGTCGCGGCCATTTTCGGCGAGTTTTTTGCCTTTGCGCAGACATTGTTCAACGATCGACGGGCCAATCCCGGCAATGATCTCGCCACCTTGTTCGCGAATGCGGAGATCAACGGCAAGCTGGTCGACTATAAGGAATTTCTCGGCAACATGGTGCTGGCATTGGTCGGCGCGAATGAGACGACGCGCAATTCGATCAGCCATACGATTGCCGCCTTTGCCGCCAATCCGGATCAATGGGATCTTCTGCGGGCCAAGCCGGAATTGCTCAATACGGCGGTGCGGGAAATGGTGCGTTATGCCAGCCCGGTCATGCACATGCGGCGCACCGCGACGGCGGACACGGAAATCCGGGGGCAAAAGATCGCCAAGGGGCAGAAAGTCGTGATGTGGTATATCTCCGGTAATCGCGATGAAGATATTTTCCCGGATGCGGATCGCTTCGATATCAGCCGGGGCAATATCCAACATTTGGGCTTTGGTAGCGGCCAGCATGTGTGCGTGGGGTCGCGGCTTGCCGAGATGCAGCTGCGGGTGGTGTTCGGGCGGTTGCTGCCTTATGTTCAGCGCTTCGAAGTCACGGGGACACCGCGCCGGTTCAGGTCGAATTTTATCAATGGCTTGAAAAATCTGGACGTGAAAATGGTCCCGGCATGACATTCGAAAGAGGCATGCCATGTCCGATGCAATGACCAATGAAGACATTATTGCCGATGCCTTGGGCCGTGCCCCGGATATTCAGATCGGGAGCAAGGAGGGCGGCTGGCATTTGTCGCGTTGGCGGCAGTTCGTGGGGTCCTATAGCTTGCCTGCGCTGCCGGACCCGGTCTTCACCGTGCATATTGCGGGCAAGCCGCAGGTGAAAATCTGGGACAAGGATGGGTGGAGCGATGCAAGCTCGATGCCCGGTTGTTCGACCATTGTCCCGGCTGGCCAGCAGACCGGCTGGCTGGTGGATGGCGAGCTGGATGTGGTGACGCTCAGCCTCTCGTCGACTATGCTGCGCGCGGCATCGGCGGATGAGCAGTTTCGCCGGATGAAATTTGCTTTTGCCGATCCATTGGGCGTGGCCTTGAGCCGTCAGGTGATCGCTGAACTCTACGCCCCACCTGCGGATGATCGCACCGAATATATCGGGGCGCTGGTCAATGCGTTGAAAGCGCATATCCTGCGCGGGCCTGCATCGGCGCCGGTCGAAGATGTGCCGACCTCCTCATTCTCTGCCTATCGGCTGCACCAGATCATGGGGGAAATCGACCGCCGCCCCAATGCCCATCACAGTCTGGAAAATATGGCGGAAACGGCAGGGGTCAGCCCATCGCATTTTTGCCGGGTCTTTCGTCAGGCGATCGGCATGCCGCCGCACAAATATATCATGCGCAAGCGGCTGGACCGCGCCAAGGAAATGCTGTCACATACGAGGCTATCCTTGGCGGCGATTGCGGAGTCAGTCGGCTTTGCGAGCCAAAGCCATTTCACCCGTGCATTTCGGCAATATGCCGCCACTACCCCAAGCGATTTTCGTAAAAAAATGAGAGATATAGGATGAGCGATCACAAGGCTGCCCCTTATACGGGCGGATGTTTATGCGGCGCGGTGCGTTATAGCTTTGAGGGTGACCCGTTGTTGACGGCGGTCTGTCATTGCACCCATTGCCAAAAACATAGCGGCGGTGCGTTTTCCGTGGTCGCGGTGATCCCGGCCAGTGCCTATGTCCAGACCGGGGATACCAACATTTTTAAGGATATCGGGGATAGTGGCAAGGCGGTTTATCGCCATTTTTGCGGCCAATGCGGTTCGCCAATCATTTCGGTGGCCGAAGCCTTTACTGGTCTGACTATCGTCAAGGTCGGGACGCTGGATCAGGCGTCTCGCCTGACGCCGACGCAAGAGGCCTATTGCGGTTCCGCGATGGCGTGGATGCCTGCGCTGAATGGCACCGAACGGTTTGAAGCGTCGAATATATAATCAAGAACATATGAGGAGTGCGGGGATGAGCAATATATATGCGCTGGACGGCAAGATCGCGCTGGTCACAGGCGCTGGTTCCGGGATCGGCAAGCAAATAGCGCGTCAATTGCACGCCCTTGGCGCGCAGGTGATCGCGACGGATATCAATGGCGCAGCGGCGCAGACAACGGCGGCAGAGTTGGGCACGAACGTGCTATCACTTGCGCATGATGTGGCGGAGGCGGGTGACTGGGCATCGGTTTATGCCGAGATTGCGGGCAGGTTCGGCCATCTCGATATTCTCGTCAATAATGCCGGGATCATGATGTCCAAGCCGTTCATGGACGCGCCTATCGATATCTTGCGCAAGCAACAGCGGATCAATGTCGACAGCATCTATATCGGGATGCAGGGCGCGGTCCCGTTGATGGATGCGTCGATTGCGAAGGGGGCGGGGACCTGCTCCATCGTCAATATATCCTCGATCTATGGCAAGGTCGCCGGGGCGCAGTTCGCGGCCTATAGCGCGACCAAGGGCGCGGTTCGGGCATTGAGCAAGGCCGTCGCCAATGAACTGGTGAAGCGCAAGATCCGGGTCAATGTCGTGATGCCGGGGCCGGTCGCGACCAATTTGGGCGCGGATTGGGAGCCGCCCCGCCATGCGGATGGTCGGTTGATGACGCCGGAAGAGGGGCTGGCCGCATGGTCGTCGCTGATGCCGATCGGGCGATTGGGCGAACCGGGCGATATTGCACCGCTGGTGGCCTATCTTGCGGGCGATGCCGCATCTTTTGTGACTGGCGCGGAATTCATTGCCGATGGTGGCTATACCGCCGTTTAATTCGGGCAAGGGGACAGGATCATGGATATCACCGCCGCCATTGCGCGGGGCGCGCATCAGGACTTCGCAATTGAAACGGTGCAGATCGACGCGCCGGGGCCAAAGGAAGTGCGGGTCCGCATTGCCGGGGTCGGCCTATGCCATACCGACCTTGTTGCCCGCGATCAGTTCATTCCGATCCCTTTGCCTGCTGTGCTCGGCCATGAAGGCGCGGGCGTGGTCGAGGCGGTGGGGGCGGATGTCACCAAGGTGAAGCCGGGTGATGCCGTTATCATCGGGTTCAGCAGTTGTGGCGCATGCCCGCGCTGCGAGGACCATCTGCCGTCTTATTGCCGCGACTTCCCGGTGCTGAACTATGCGGGCGCCCGTGCGGATGGGACCAGTGCGCTGCATCAGGGCGATGCGCGCATTTCCTCCCATTTCTTTGGTCAGTCGTCATTCGCGACCTATGCGATTGCCGCCGAGCGCAATGTCGTGAAGGTCGACCCGACCGGCCTAAAGCTGGAGATATTGGGGCCGCTCGCTTGCGGTTTGCAAACGGGGGCGGGTGGCGTGATGCGGTCTATGGCCTGTCCGGCTGGCAGTTCTATTGCCATTTTCGGCGGTGGCCCGGTGGGGCTGGCGGCCGTGATGGGGGCGGTGGTGCAAGGCTGCAGCACGATCATCTTGGTCGAGCCGGTGGCCGCACGGCGCGAGATGGCGCTGGAACTGGGGGCGACCCATGTGATCGATCCGGCAGCTGGCGATGTGGGGCAAGCGATCCGGGCGATCTTGCCCGATGGCGTCGACTTCGCCTTTGAAACAAGCGGTCGCGAACAGGTGGTCGAAACGGCGCTGGCGTCGCTGGCGAGCCACGGCTTGCTGGGGCTGGTCGGCGTGCCGCCGCGCCCGGATAGCGCCGTGTCGATCAATCTGGCGGCATTGATTACCTATGGCCATCGGATCATCGGCATTATCGAGGGCGATACCGATATGGACGGGTTCATCCTTGAACTGATCGATTTATATCGCGCCGGACGTTTCCCGTTCGACCGCCTGATCGCGACCTATAAGCTCGATCAGATCAACGAAGCAGTGGCAGCGCAGGCGCGCGGTGATTGCATCAAGGCCGTGTTGCTGCCGTGATCAGCGCGGCGCGAGGCCCGTCATCAGGCTGTCGACGATCTGCGCGGCCATGGCGTCAGGCGGTGTCGGGCCGGTCTTGCTATACCAGCGGGCCGGCCATGCCATTGCGCCCGCAAGGGTGAAGGCGGTGATCTTGGGATCGACCGCCGTGATCGAGCCATCGTCGATGCCCTCGATGATCAATGCGCGTAGGGCAGTATCCACCCGACGTTTCATGGCGCGCAGGTTTTTTACCCCTTCCGGAGACAAGGTATCATCACCAGAAAGGATGACGCAGCGACCGAAATCATCAATGTTGATAAAGAAATAATTGGTCAGGAAGATGCGTAGCCGGTCCATGCCCGTGCCGATTTCAGCGCGGGCCTTGTCGGCGGCGGCAAATAATTGATCAAGGCCGATGGTCAGGCATTCAAACAGCACCTGCTCTTTGTTGCCGAGATAATGATAGATCGTCGGCTTTGAAATGCCGAGGCTGGCGGCCACATCATCCAGCGAGGTGGCGTGGAACCCCTGGGCGTTGAACATCACTGCCGCCGCATGGAGCAGCGCCATGCGTTTTTCTTCGCGTTCTTCCTGTTTTTGCAACGCGGTTTTGAACGGAGAACGAGCCTTTTCCACAGGTGACCTTTATTTGCATATGCCTGACGCTTTTATTGACATTAAACTAGTAAGATTGCAATCTACTAATGAGTAATATATAATCTTTTGGGTATATGTGTGCCGAAATGGGGAATGAATATGTCGCTCGATACCATCCCGCGCGTCGCCTATAACGAGGATCATGAGGCGTTTCGTCAAACCGTTCGCCTGTTCATGGCGCGCGAAATCGCACCCCATCAGGCGATATGGGCAGAACAAGGCGTGGTGCCGCATGATCTCTGGGCCAAGGCGGGCGCATTCGGCTTACTCTGCCCTACTGTGCCAGAGGCCTATGGCGGTTTGGGGCTGGATTTTCGCTATAATGCGATTGTCGATGAAGAGTCCGTTTATACCGGTGGCGTGACGACCGGCTTTGCGTTGCAGTCGGACATCGTCGCCAATTATCTGGTGCAATATGGCAGCGAGGCACAAATGCAGCATTGGCTGCCGAAAATGGTATCTGGCGAGGTGGTGACGGCGATTGCCATGACCGAACCCGGCACGGGGTCCGATTTGCAAGGCATGCGGACGACGGCGGTGAAAGATGGCGATCATTATGTCATCAACGGGTCCAAGACCTATATCACCAATGGCCAGACGGCGGATTTGATCCTTGTGTGCTGCCGGACGGATGTGGAGATCGAACCGCGCTGGAAGGGCATGTCGATTGTGCTGGTCGAGGCGGATCGTGAAGGCTTTCAGCGGGGGCGCAATCTTGACAAGATCGGGCAGGACGAGGCGGATACATCCGAACTCTTTTTCCAAGATGTCCGCGTGCCTTTGACCAATTGCCTGGGGCAAGAGGGGCAGGGCTTTGTCTATTTGATGAGCGAACTGCCGCAGGAACGGCTTTCCATCGCGATTCAGGCGCAGGCATCCGCCCAAAAGGCGTTTGACGATACCGTGGAGTTTACCCGCACGCGCAATGCCTTTGGCAAGCCGATCCTCGATTTCCAAAATACGCGTTTCACGATGGCCGAGTTGAAGGCCAAATTGCAGATCGGTTGGGCGCATATCGATTGGGCGCTCAATCGCCATTGTGCCGGTGAATTGACCCCGGAAGAAGGCGCGGCGGCGAAGCTGTGGCATAGCGAGACGCAATGGGAGATCGTGGACAAATGCCTGCAACTTCATGGCGGCGCAGGTTATATGAATGAATATCCGATTGCCCGGGCATGGCGGGCGGCGCGCGTGACCCGGATATTTGGCGGGACGAGTGAAATCATGAAGGAAGTGATCGGGCGCAAATTGTGACGGGTCATGCCCTGAATATGATGTGGGGGCGGTTGACATTAAACTGCCTGAATGTGAATATACTCATCAGTAGATATTTGTCGTATCGGTTTTTATGCGGGGTGATTCTGTTCCCAACAAGTGCGACGACAAGGAAATTATCCAGTTTTTTGAAGCGGGTTTGAAGGAAAGGTAGTCGATATGAATATCAACGGAGTGGCTGCAATCGTAACTGGTGGGGCGTCGGGCCTTGGTGGCGCGACGGCGGCCCGTCTCGCCAAAGCGGGCGCGAAGGTCACGATTTTCGATTTGAACGCGGATCTGGCCAAGGCCCATGCTGCGGCCATCGGCGGTCATGCGATTGCGCTCGACGTGACGGATGAAGCTGCGGTTGAAGCCGCGATTGCCGAGGCGGAAGGCCTGCATGGCAAGGCCCGCATCCTCGTCAATTGCGCCGGGATCGGCCCGCCTGCCAAGGTCATCAATCGTGACGGCAGCGCGATCCCGCTCAAAGATTTTACCAAGATCATCAATATCAACCTGATCGGCAGCTTTAACGTGCTGTCGAAATTTGCGGCCCGTATTCATGATGCCGATCCGATCGGCGAAGAGCGCGGCGTGATCGTCAATACCGCGAGCGTTGCAGCCTTTGACGGGCAGATCGGTCAGGCAGCCTATGCTGCGTCCAAGGGTGGCGTGGTCGGCATGACCCTGCCGATTGCGCGTGAATTTGCGCGTTATGGCATTCGCGTGATGACGATTGCCCCGGGCCTGTTCTTGACGCCATTGCTCGCAAGCTTGCCGCAAGACGCGCAGGATTCACTTGGCAAGCAGGTGCCGTTCCCCAGCCGTTTGGGCCAGCCGGATGAATATGCCCAGATGGTCGAAAGCATCGTCAACAATCCGATGCTGAACGGCGAAACCATCCGCCTCGACGGCGCGATCCGCATGGCGCCGAAATAATCGCTTAGGTGGTTCAAGCATCCTGTGTGTTCGAATTGAAGGAATGATCTATCATGGCTGAAGCTTATATTGTTGAAGCGGTGCGCACCGCAGGTGGCAAGCGTGCCGGTAAATTGGCCGATTGGCACCCTGCCGATCTTGGCGCGTCGGTGCTGAATGCCGTGGTGGATCGTTCCGGCATCGATCCGGCCCGGATCGATGATGTGATCCTTGGTTGCGTTACACAGGCGGGCGAACAGTCCTTTGCCTTTGCGCGCAATGCCGTCTTGGCCTCCAATCTGCCGGAAAGCGTGCCTGCGGTCACCATCGACCGCCAATGCGGCAGCTCTCAACAGGCGGTGCAGTTCGCGGCGCAGGCGGTGATGTCGGGGACGCAAGACGTCGTGATTGCCGCCGGGGCCGAAAGCATGACCCGCGTGCCGATGTTCAGCAACGCATCGCTGCATGCACAGGCCGGGATCGGCGTCGGTCCGTTGAGCGACCATATCAAGCAACGCTATGGCGTGCAGGCGTTCAGCCAGTTCGATGGCGCCGAGGCGATTGCGCGCAAATATGGTTTTGACCGTGAGACGCTCGATCGTTTTGCGCTGCAGAGCCATCAGCGCGCGGCGGCGGCGACATTGGCCGGGGCGTTCAAGCGGGAAATCGTGCCGCTGGCCATTTTCGATGGCCTGCATGACAGTGACGAGGGCATCCGTCATGGTGCGACGCTTGAGGGCATTCAATCGGTCAAGCTGTTGAAGGAAGGCGGCGTGATTTCGGCGGCGAATGCCAGCCAGATTTGCGATGGCGCGTCGGCCACTTTGGTCGTGAGCGAACGCGCGTTAAAGGAGCATGGCCTGACCCCGATTGCGCGGATCGTCAATATGACGGTGACGGCAGGCGATCCGGTCATCATGCTCGAAGAGCCGATCCCCGCCACCCGCCGCGCGCTGGAACGGGCCGGGATGCGGCTGTCCGATATTGATCTGTATGAGGTGAATGAGGCATTCGCTTCGGTGCCGCTCGCTTGGTTGCAGGCGCTGGATGCCGATCCGGACAAGCTCAACGTCAATGGCGGGGCGATTGCGCTGGGCCATCCATTGGGCGCATCCGGCACGCGTTTGATGTCGACCTTGATCCATGCGCTGCGCGCGCGCGGCAAGCGTTATGGCCTGCAAACCATGTGCGAAGGCGGCGGCATTGCCAATGTGACTATTTTGGAGGCGTTGTAATGGCGATCAAGACGCGCATCACGGAATTGCTCGGGATCGAGCATCCGATTGTTCAAGGCGGGATGATGTGGGTCGGGCGCGCCGAACTGGCCAGCGCTGTGTCCAATGCGGGCGGGCTTGGCATCTTGACCGCGCTGACCCAGCCGACGCCGGATGATCTGCGTCGCGAGATCGACCGGTGCCGGTCGATGACCGACAAGCCATTCGGCGTGAACCTGACCATTCTCCCGTCCGTCTCTCCGCCGCCTTATGCCGAATATCGCAAGGCGATCATCGAGAGCGGCGTGAAGATCGTCGAGACGGCGGGCTACAAGCCGCAAGAACATGTCGATGACTTCAAATCCCATAATATCACGGTGCTGCACAAATGCACCGCCGTTCGACATGCCTTGTCGGCGGAACGCATGGGCGTGGATGTGATCTCCATCGATGGGTTCGAATGCGCGGGCCATCCGGGCGAGGATGATATCCCCGGCCTGATCCTGATCCCGGCAGCCGCCGACAAGGTCAAAATCCCGATGCTGGCGAGTGGCGGCATCGGCGATGGTCGTGGGCTTGTGGCGGCGTTGGCATTGGGGGCCGAGGGCGTCAACATGGGCACGCGTTTCTGCGCCACGGTCGAAGCGCCGATCCATCAGAATGTGAAGCAGTTCATCGTCGATAATGACGAACGCGCGACCAACCTCATTTTCCGCAAATTCCACAATACGGGTCGGGTTGCGAAAAGCAGCGTGTCCGATCAGGTGGTCGAAATTTCCAATCGCGATGGCGCAGTGTTTGAAGACATCCGCCCATTGGTCGGCGGCGCCAAGGGGCGCGAGGCGCTGGAAACCGGTAATCTCGATGCGGGGCTAGTCTGGGCTGGGCAGATTCAGGGCCTGATCCATGATATTCCGACCTGCAAGGAACTGATTGAACAGATGGTGCGTGACGCCGAGGCGATTATTCGCGGACGTTTGGCGGGCTTCGTCCATTAACCAAGGGGTGCAGCAGCATGTCGTATGAATTTATCAATTATGAAGTCGAAGGCGCACTCGCGATCATCACGATCAATCGGCCAGAGGCGCATAATGCCCTGAATGCGCGCGCCCATGTCGAGCTGAAAAATGCCTTTGATCGCTTTGCTGGCGATCCCGACCAATGGGTCGCGATCATTACGGCTGCGGGGGAAAAGGCATTTTGCGCCGGACATGATCTGAAACAACAGGCGGCAGGCGGTGGCATGGTTGTGCCGGAGGCAGGTTTTGCCGGACTGACCGCGCGTTTCGATATGAACAAACCGGTGATCGCGGCGGTGAATGGCGTGGCGATGGGCGGCGGGTTTGAAATCGTGCTGGCCAGCGATATCGTGGTGGCAAGCCAGAATGCGTTGTTCGCCTTGCCGGAACCTCGGGTCGGGTTGGCGGCGCTGGCGGGCGGTATCCAGCGCTTGCCGCGCGAAATCGGCTTGAAGCGGGCGATGGGCATGATGCTGACAGGTCGTCGTGTCACGGCGCAGGAAGGCTATCAACTCGGCTTTGTGAATGAAGTCGCTGAAGGCAATGTGCTGGACGCGGCCAAGCGCTGGGCCGCCGAAATTCTCGCGTGCAGCCCCTTGTCTGTGCAGGCCACCAAAGAGGCGGTGTTGAAGGGCATGTCGGTGTCGGTTGAACAGGCGTTGGTCGATGAATGGGACTATCCGGCGATGAAGGCGATGCTTGCATCGGCGGATGCGGTCGAAGGTCCTGTGGCCTTTGCCGAAAAGCGCGCGCCGAAATGGCAGGGTAAATAAACATGACCGATGCGGGTGGCGCGGGCGACAAGACCCCGGCAGGGCCGCTTGCGGGCCTCCGGGTACTCGAATTCGCGGGCATCGGGCCGGGTCCGCATTGCGCGATGCTTTTGGCGGATCTTGGCGCGGAAGTCGTGCGGATCGACCGGGCGGGGGGCAATGGCTGGGACAATCCGATCATGGATCGGGGCCGCTCGACGATCACGCTGGATATCCGCAGCGAGGCGGGGCGCGACACCTGCATAGAAGCGGCGGCGCATGCCGATGTGTTGATCGAGGGCTATCGCCCCGGCGTGATGGAGCGGCTGGGCCTTGGTCCCGAGGTGTTGTGCGCGCGCAATCCGCGGCTGGTTTATGGCCGGATGACGGGCTGGGGCCAGACGGGGCCACTCGCCAAGGCGGCCGGGCATGACATCAATTATATCGCCATTACCGGGGCCTTGGCCGCGATGGGCACGCCCGGCGCGCCGGCCACGCCGCCGCTTAATCTGGTCGGTGATTTCGGTGGCGGGTCGATGTTCCTCGCCTTGGGGATCATGACGGCATTGTGGGAGCGGGAACGCTCCGGCAAGGGGCAGGTGGTCGATGCGGCGATTGTCGACGGCGTGTCGTCATTGATGACGATGTTTGCAGGGATGCTGCCCTCCGGCGGGATTTCGGTCGAACGCGACCGCAATGTATTGGGCGGTGCGGCGCCTTTCTACCGTTGCTATATCTGCGCCGATGGCCGCGAAATCTCGATCGGGCCGATTGAGCCGCATTTCTATCGCGAACTGATCGACCGGATCGGCGCGCCCGAAAGCTTATTGGCGCAACAGAACGATGCCGCCCAATGGGACAATGGCGCGCAATGCCTTGCCGCCTTGTTCCAGACCCTCCCGGCGCAAGAATGGTGCGATCTGCTGGAAGGGACCGACGCCTGTTTCGCGCCGGTCGTAACCTTGCAAGAGGCGGCGAGCCATCCGCATCTGGCGGCGCGGGCAACTTATGTCGAACATGATGGGCTGTTGCAGGCGGCACCCGCGCCGCGCCTGTCGCGTACGCCGGGGGCGATCCGTTCGACCATGCCGAATGGCGCGGATATCCTTGCCAAATGGAAGGCGAAATAAGGCTGAAAATGACCCATTGACGGATTCACGTCACTACTCCCCGGCCATGCAGGGGGATAGTTCTTGCGATCAGATAATTTGATGGCGGGTGGATGTGATGAAGGCTGTAGCTCTCGAATCCGGGCGACTTTCGGTGGTCGATATGGCCGCGCCGACGCGGACGGCGGGGCAGATTCTGGCACGGCCTTTGGTGTGCGGGATTTGCGGCAGCGACCTGCACGCCCGCGATAATGTCGATCATTTGTGCGACCTGCTCCATCGCGCGGGTTTCCGTGGTTTTATGAACCCCTCCCAGCCTGCGGTCATGGGCCATGAATTTGTCTGCGAAGTGCTGGAAACGGATTCGGGCAGCCCGTTCGCACGCGGCCAGCGTGTGGTGTCCTTGCCCTTTGTATCCGGGCCACAAGGGCTGGAATTGATCGGCTATTCCAATCGCTTCAACGGTGCATTCGCCGAAGAGATGCTGTTGCAATCGGACCTGACGTTCGCCGTGCCGGATCATGTCTCGACCGAAGTTGGGGCGTTGTGCGAGCCGCTGGCGGTCGCGGTGCATGCGGTGGCGCAGAGCCAGCCGGATGAGCATTGCGCATTTTCGATCATCGGCTGCGGCCCGGTCGGCCTGTTTATCATTGCCCGGTTGCGGGCGCTGGGCCTTGGGCCGATCTTGGCGATTGAGCCCAATGCGGCGCGGCGGAAAATGGCGGAGCAAATGGGTGCAGATGCAGTCATGGCCCCGGCGGACCCCGATGCCGCGCGTTGGTGGGAGGGGCAGGGGCTGTATCTCGGCCTGTCCGATTCCATCGAACGGGCGATGGACCCAAAAAACCGCACCCGTTCGATCATTTTCGACTGTGTAGGTAAGCCCGGCATGTTGATGGCGATTGCCGGTGGCGCGCCGGTATCGAGCACCATCGTGACCGTGGGCAATTGCATGGAAACCGATCCGATTGAACCGGCGTTCCTGCTGCAAAAGGGCCTGACGATCAAATATGTCTTTGCCTATGACGCGCAGGAATTTGTCGATGCGCTGGAGATGATCAAGCAGGACCCGGATCGGCTGGCATCGATGGTGACCGGCGTCACCAATTTCGCCGGGGTGGCGGGCGCGTTCGATGCGCTCATCTCAGGCGGTGAAAATATCAAGATTCTGATCAAGCCGGACTGAACCGGCGATGATCGAATGCCATTGAAATGATGATGACAACTAAGGGCATGATTGCATGATGCAACCCATTACCGACGACAATCTGGGGGCCTATCTTCGGACCAAATTTCCGGAGAAAAACGACCTCAAGGTGGAAGGCCTGTATCGCCTGCCGCTTGGGGCCTCGCGTGAGACGTTTCGCTTTGACCTTGTCTATCAAGATGACGCAGGTCAGGCGCAGACTGAAAAGATGATCCTGCGGCGCGATCCACCCGCCAGCAATGTCGATTCCGACCGCCAGCATGAATTCCTGTCCTATCAGGCGATTTACGGCCATGGTGTGCCGGTGCCGAAGATGCTGTTGCTGGAAAATGACGCCGCGCATTTCGGCGGCGCGATCTCGATTGCCGAGGATATGCGCGGGTTCCACAATAGCGAATATCAGTTTCAGGAGGCCGCATGGCAGCCCAAGCTGCCGCATGTCGCCAAGCAATTCTATAATTGCATGGGCGATCTTGCAGCAGTCGATGTCGCCAAGCTTGATCTCAGCTTCATGCCCGCCACCACGCGGGAGACGACGGCACTGCAGGAGCTGGAAAACTGGGTTGAAAAGCTGGAGAAGAACACGGTCGAGCCGGAACCGATCTGCGCCGCTGCGATCCGCCATCTGCGCCGCTGGCAGCCGGTGGCGACGAAGCTGGCGATGGTCCATGGCGATCTGCGCGCCGGGAACTTCCTCTATAATGACGAGGGCGATCTGATCGCGGTGCTGGATTGGGAAATGGCCCATCTCGGCGATCCGCTGGAAGATCTGGCATGGAGCCTCAATCGCGCCTTTTGCTTTGGCAAGGACGACCGTCGCGGCGGTCTCGTTTCCCGCGCACAGGCGATTGCCCATTGGGAGGAAACCAGCGGGATCAAGGTCGACGAAAAGGCGCTGCATTGGTGGGAGCTGTTCGCTTGCATCAAGGGACAGGCGATCTGGGATACGTGCGGGGCGATCTGGCACAGAAACCAGAACCGCGATGTGATCTATGCTTATGCGAGCTGGTGGCTACGCAACACGCAGGACCGTGCCATCCTCGAACTGATGGGGAAATTATGATTCCGAACATTGTCGAAGTCGCCAAAGATGTGGCCGAGCGCATGTCCCGTGATGTGGTGCCAAGGCTCACCGGCTTTGAGGCCAATAATGTCGCGATGAGCGCCGCCATGATCGGCATGATGGCCGAGCATTGGGATAAGGCCGCATCCGATCTGGTCGCGGAAAATACGAGCCTGTTGCAGATTCTGGCGCTGGGCGCGGCATCGGGTTTCGGCCCTTATGACGGGCCGTTCGATAATCCGCTGGCTGATCTGCGCGTCCATGCGCTCAGCGCCTTGAACGCGCGGTTGCGCCAGGCGCTGATTACGCTGCACGCAGCCGTCGAAGATGCGGATAGCCCGGTGGCGCGACAGATCGAGGCGCATATCTGGGCCGAATTGCGCGCATCGACCGAACGGCGCAAGATCAGCGCGGGCAATTTTTAACGCCCGCTGCGTGCATGACGATTGAGGAGAGAGTGATGACTAAGCGTTTCAAGGGCAAGACCTGCATCGTCACCGGTGGTTCCGCCGGAATCGGTCTGGCGACGGTGCGCCGCTTCCTCGATGAAGGGGCAGAGGTCTTGTTCTGCGGCACCAATATCGAAGCCGGTGAAAAGGCGCTGAAATTGCTGGACAGCCCCAAGGCGCATTTCATGCGGGCGGATGTCGGCGAAGAGCAGGACATCAAGGCGCTGATCGAACATGCGATTGCCAGCATGGGCCATATCGACATTCTTGTGAACAATGCGGCCAAGGCGGCGGTTGATCTGATCCCGGATCACAGCACGGCGGATTGGCGGCGCAGCATGGCGGTGAATATCGATTCCGTGTTTTTCACCTGTCGTGAAGTTATCCCGCATATGGCCAAGCGCGGCGGCGGGTCGATCATCAATGTCGCCTCGATTTCCGGTCTGGCCGGGGATGGCGCTTATCCGTCCTATTGCGCGCAAAAGGGTGCAGTCATCAATCTGACCAAGGCAATGGCGGTCTATCACGCTCGCCAGAATGTGCGGATCAATGCTGTATGTCCGGGGCTGATCGAAACGCCCGCGACATCGGCGTTCGAAGCGGTGCCGGGTCTGTTGGAAAAATGGCATCAGGGCATCCCGGCCCAACGCGCAGGACAGCCGGAAGAAATGGCCGGGGTGATCGCCTTTCTTGCATCCGATGACGCAAGCTTTATGCATGGAAGCATCGTGGTCGCGGATGGCGGGGTGACGGCGGCAACAGGCCAGCCTACGCAGGTCCCTATCACCATTTAAATGCGCGATTGCCCTTGAGGAGGGGATATGCTGGGCCAACGATTTGCCGTTCATGATGCAGAACAGATCAAGAAGCACCCTGACGGGGTTTCTTCGGGGGTGGTCGATGCGATCATGGCGGCGATCCAGTCCGGCATCATGGTGCCGGGCCAGCATTTATTGGAGGCCGAGCTTTCCATTCGCTTCGGTGTCAGCCGTCATTCGCTGCGCCCGGCGCTGCATCGGCTGGCGGCGGATGGGGTGGTGCGGCTGGACCGTTATCGCGGCGCCTATCTGAACGTATTCGACCGGCAGACGGCGCTTGATCTGCTGGATGCAGTGGGGCCTCTGATCTGCCTTGCGGTGGAGTTGTCGGTGCGGAATATGGCCAATATGAATGCCGAACAACGGGCATTTCTGGCGGGGGCCGATGCGGGCGTGGTTGTGCCGGACGCGCGGTCGGCGAGCTTCTTGCTGTGGCGGCATCGCTTTTATTGGACGATTTTTGAATTGAGCAACAATCGTCAGCTTGCCGGTATCATTCCATTTTCACGGATAGATTTGCTCCGCGCCCAAATGTCGACCGGCGCTGAACCAAATGCGGGGGCAGAGGATATGGTCGATTATCAGGACATCGCCCGCGCGGTCCTGAATGCCGATATGGACTCGGCTGTGGCGGCAGCCAAGCGCCATATCGCCAATCGCCGCCGCACCGTCGAGGCCGCGCCGAACATCTGTTTCAGGCCGTTGTCTGGCTTAGGTGTCTGATCAGCGGATCGACCGGAAGCAATCGCGCATTTCCCCCACGAACAGGCTCGGCTGTTCCAACGCTGCAAAATGGCCGCCGCGCGGCAATTCATTCCAATGGATGATGTTCGACATGCAGCGATCGGCCCAACTGCGCGGTGCGCGATATAGTTCGCCGGGGAAGATGCTGCACCCTACCGGCAGATCAAGCTGGCGCGCGCCAAAGCCATCGGCAAAACTTTCCCAATAGATACGGGCGGAAGAGGCAGCGCTGTTGGTCAGCCAATAGAGCGTGACGATATCCAGCATGTCATCCAGCGCGATGACCGTTTCCGGATCGCCGCCGCAATCCGCCCAATTGGTGAATTTCTCATATATCCATGCCAATTGCCCAATTGGGGAATCGGCCAGCGCGTAGCCGATGGTCTGGGGGCGGGTAGCCTGTTGGGTGGAATAGCCGGATTCATGCGCCTGATAGGCCATCATCGCATCCAGCATCGCCTGTTCTTCTGATGAGAACGGGCCGGATAGATCGTCGGGCAGTACCAGCGGCATGTTGATATGGATCGCCGCGAGCGCCGGTGCGCGGCGCATGCCCAATGTGGTGGTGATCGTCGCGCCCCAATCGCCGCCTTGGGCGACATAATGATCATAGCCCAGCCGTGCCATCAGTACTTCCCATGCGGCGGCGATGCGTTTGACGCCCCAGCCGGGGGTGGCAGGCTTGCCCGAATAGCCGAAGCCCGGCAGCGAGGGGATGACGAGGTGAAAGGCATCGGCGGCGGTGCCGCCATGATTTTCCGGGTCGATCAAGGGCGCGATGACGTGGCGAAATTCCAATATCGCCCCCGGCCAGCCATGGGTCAGCAGCAAGGGCAACGCATGTTCGTGATGCGAGCGGATGTGGAGAAAATGTATGTCCACCCCGTCGATTTCGGTGATGAACTGGCCTTTATCATCGAGCCATTGGGCGCAGGCCTGCCAATCATATCGGTGCTGCCAATGGTCGGCAATCCGCTGCATCTTGTCCAGTTGTGGCCCTTGTGCGCTGTCGGTGACTGTTTCCCGGTCCGGCCAGCGCGCGCCCGCCAAGCGGCGGCGCAGATCAAGGATTGCTTGATCGGTGGCGGGGGCGATGAAAGGCCGGATGTCACTCATAACGGATCACTCATTTCCAGTAACGATCCCGCACCAGTCGCTTGAACAGCTTGCCGGTGGGCGTGCGCGGTAGTTCGGGATCAAAGTCGATTTGCTTGGGATGCTTGATCCGCCCCAGCCGGGGGCGCAGCCATTCCATCAATTCTTCCGCGAGCGCGGGGCCAGTCTCTTGCGGGTCGCTCGGTTGAACGACGGCGATGACCCGTTCACCCATTTCGGGATCGGGCGCGCCGACCACGGCCACATCCGCCACCTTGGGGTGCAGGATCATCACATCCTCGATTTCCTGCGGGTAGATATTTACCCCGCCAGAGATGATCATGAAGCTTTGCCGGTCGGTGAGATAAAGATAGCCCTCTTCATCGAGCCAACCGATATCGCCGAGCGTGCTCCAGCCATGCTGATTATAGGCCGCTGCGGTTTTTTCCGGGTCGTTGTGATAGGCAAAAGGGGCAGGGTCGGCGAAATAGATCAGGCCGGTCGAACGCGGCGGCAGGACATTGCCTCCCTCATCGCAGATGCGCGGGCTGCCCCACATCGGGCGACCGACCGAGCCGGGGCGGGCCAGCCATTCATCCGGGCCAATCGTTGTCAGGCCATTGGCCTCGGTCCCGCCGTAAAATTCATGAATGATCGGACCCCACCACGCCATCATCTCTTGCTTGACCTTGACCGGGCAAGGGGCAGCGGCGTGGAACACGGTCTTGAGCGACGACATATCGTAGCGCGCCCGAATCTCAGGATCGAGCTTTAACATCCGGATGAAATGGGTCGGCACCCATTGGGCATGGGTGACGTGATATTTCTCGATCAGCGACAGCGCATATTCGGGATCATATTTGTCCATCACGATGACGGTGCCGCCGAGTTTCTGGATCGACATGCACCAGCGCAATGGCGCGGCATGGTATAAAGGGGCAGCGGACAGGAAGATGGTATTTTCGTCCATGCCATATTTTTGGCGACCCAATTCCGTCAGCGGATTGGTCTGCGCCAATGGCCCTTCCGGCAGCGGCGGGCGGATGCCCTTGGGCCTGCCGGTCGTGCCGGAAGAATAGAGCATGTCATTGCCGGGCGTTTCATCTGTAATCGGGGTTTCGGGCATCCGGCTGCGTTCTGCGAGGAAGTCACGCGCCGCAGGTGTGTCGGGATGCAGATGGAAACAGGTGATGCCGCGTTGCACGATCTCGTCGATCCATGCAGCCGGGAGGTTTTCCGAGGTAATCAGCGCCTTTGAATGGCTGTCTTCGAGGATGAAGAGGATTTCATCCGGGGTCAGCCGTGTCGAGATACAGGTGTAATAGAGTCCTGCGCGTTGCGCCGCCCAGACGATCTCGAAAAACCGGCCATTATTGCCCAATAGCAACGCCACCCCATCGCCGCGTTGCAGCCCGAGCGAGCGAAACAGGTGCGCGCCTTGATTTGATCGCGCCTCAAGCTGGGCATAGCTGATCTGCTCGCCGGTGTCGGCCATGATATAGGCCGGTTTATCGGGGGTCGTCTGGGCATGGACGGATGGATGCATGATAGTCTCGACTTAAGCGCGATAGCGGATGGGCAGGGCCTTTAGCCCGGATACGAAATTCGCCTCGACCCATGCCGGTTTGCCAGCAAGTTCGATGTCGTCGATACGGGCGAGCAATTCCTTGAACAGGATGCGCATTTCGAGCTTCGCCAAATGCTGGCCAAGACACAAATGCGGGCCATAGCCAAAGGCGACATGCTTATTGGGGAAACGGTCGACGCGGAAGGCGAAGGGGTCGTCGAACACAGCCTCATCGCGATTGGCGGAAGGGTAGCACATCATCAGGCTGTCGCCCGCCTTGATCTGTTTGCCGCCGATCTCGCAATCCGCAACGGCAGTGCGGAAGAAGTGTTTGACCGGCGAACTCCAGCGGATGAATTCATCCACCGCCATCGGCATTAATGCCGGATCGGCGCGCAATTTTGCCAATTGGTCGGGGTTCTGCAACAGGCCGAGCAAGCCGCCGGAAATGGCGGAGCTGGTCGTATCATGCCCGGCGGCGGCGACGATCAGATAATAGGCATTGCGTTCATCATCGCCAATCGGTTCGCCATCTATGGTGGCGGTCGAGAGAATGGTGGCGACATCATTGCGCGGATTGATGCGCCGGTCGGCGGTGACTGCGCTGAAATAGTCGTTGAACGCCTGAAACGCCTCGACCATGGACGCCATGCCATCGCCGCCGCCCGTATCCTTATCGGTGCTGCCGAAGACTTTTTGCGACAGGCGCAGCATCAACGGTTCGTCCTCCGGTGGGACGCCGAGGACGAGCATGATCGTGCGCAGCGGATACCATGCGGCGATATCGTTGACGAAATCGCATTGCCCGCCCATCGCCACCATGCGGTCAACGGTTTCTTTGGCGAGTTCGGTAATCTTGTCTTCCAACTGGGCGATCATTTTCGGGCCGAACCAGGCCGAGGTCAGGGCGCGATAGGCGCGATGATCGGGATTATCCATCGCCACCAGATTGCGCGCGAAATTCTTGCTGCCGGTTTGCGCCTCCAGCATATTTTCATCGTCGATGGTGACGAGAAACTGGCGCGGTCCGTTGAGGAAATTGGCGGCGTCCAATTCGACGCGCATAATATCGGCATGGCGCGTGATCGCCCAAAAGGGCCGGAAATTTGCGGGCTGGCAATAATGCACGGGGTCAAGCGCGCGTAGGGACGCAAAGGCCTGATGATAGAGATGTTCGTCCCCATAGGTGCGGGGGTCGGTGATGATCTCGTCGATATTGTCTGCCAGCTTTGTCGGCACTTTGGCTCTCCTCATTCCCATATTGGGGTTAAGGTCGAGGCGAGTTGAGAGTCCAATCGGGATATTGCAAAAATTGATAGTGAAGTGCGATGGATAGGTTATGATCACCCCTTAAGAGCCGGCAAAGTCGGCCAAATAGGAGTGGGATATGTTCCATCTGGATCTGAAACTGTTGCGTGGATTCAATGCCGTGGCATGCGAATCTTCGGTGACGCGGGCGGCGGAGCGGTTGAACCTGACCCAGCCCACCGTGTCCGGCCAGATCAAGGAACTGGAGCAGGCGCTGGGGTTCGTGCTGTTCCACCGGACATCGCGGCGGGTGACATTAAGCGAACAAGGTGAGCGATTACTGCCTTTGGTGCAGTCGCTGCTCGCGCGCGCTGAGGACGTCCGGCATGAGGCCGAGGCGATGCAGCACGCATCCAAGACGCGGTTCCGCTTGGGCGCATCGATGTACAGCATGGATTTTGCAGATCGGATCGAACTGCTCGATGCCTTTGTCGCGGCGATGCCGAACATTCATTATGCGATCGATAACCGGTTGCAGTCCGCCCATGTCCCCGATTTGTTGAATGATCGGCTGGATGCGGCCTTGTTGCTGGGGCTGGCTGTGCCGTCATCGCTGGCGGAGGTCAGGGATCGCTATCTCGCGCCCGGCCATATCGTCAATGAAATCCAATATCCCGATACGCTGGAACGCGTTGTGTTTCGTCGTCGTCAAATCGGGCTGTTGGTCCCGGCGGATTCCGATCTGGCCCTTATGGACATAGTGTCGCGCGATTCCTTGCGCGGGCGGCGGGTCGCGATGTTGGGGATCGAACATGGCGAGCAGATTGTGAACCCGATGGCCAATTTCCTGCTGGAAAGCGGGGCGATGCCGATCAGCCTCGCGGAAAGCAACGCACTGGCGATCGAGCGTTACGCCCAACGGCATAATGTCTGTGCTGTTGGCATTGGCTGGTTCCCGACGCCGTCCGGGCTGGTCTGCAAGCCAGTGGAGGGTTTCGATTTCCACCTCGATTATTCATTGGCGCTGGGATCGAGCGCCAATCACGCTGCGCAACGCTTTTTTGCCTTTGCCAAGGATTGGCAGGCGGCGCGGCTATCATTTGACTCGGCGGTGCTGGGCTTGGCCGATAATGCCGTGACGCCCGCCGTTCATGATGCGGTGCGATGATCCGGGGGTGAGCGCGATTAGCCAGCGCCCATATCGAAGGTCGCGATGACATGGGCGGTGTCGCTATATTCCCGGACTTCACGGATGCAGTCACCATCAAAATGAATGAGGAAAATATAGCGGTTGGCATATTGCTTGCCGTTCTTCAGCAGCGATGCGCTAGTGGCCTCGATCATCAGGCTATCGCCCTGCGTCATGATCAGGCCGGGCGTGATGGCGATGCCCTCCATTGTCTGGGCATGAAGCTGGCCCAATAATGCGTCGAATTCGGTGATCGGAAAGCTCATGCCGCCATTCCACCACCATATCGCATCCTCGGTAAAAGCCGCATCTTTGATGGTGCCGGTCTTGATTTTTGCCAATAATGCCAGTGCTTTTTCTTGATGTTGGTCGGTCATGCCTTGGCGCTCCCCTGATGGTCGGGGCCTATTGTGATGTGACGCGCGCGTGGGACCAATTGATTTGTCCCGCGCATTGATCGGGAGTGCTGATAGGTTGCAGCAAAAGGCTGATTGGACAGATTTTGAACCTGAATGCCAAATGGCGATCAATATCAGCCGGAACAACCGGCCAGCACATGATGAGAGGAGAATCTGGAATGCCGACTGTGCCGACGGTCGTCCCCACGCAGATCGATGCGCAGTGGCTGACGGATGTGCTCCGGCAATCGGGCGTGGCGGTCGAGGTGGCGAATTTCACGATGAGCCCGGTCGGGGCGGGGCAGATTGGCGACACTTTCCGTTTTGCGCTTGATTATGCGCCCGGCAGCGCGGCAGGCCCGGCGACGATCATCGGCAAATTCGCGACAAATGATCCCACCAGCCGCCAGATCGCCGCGACATGGTCGCTTTATGAACGCGAGGTGCGTTTCTATCGTGACCTAGCATTCAAGGCGCGGGTGGCGGTGCCGATCTGTTATGGGACATTGTTGGCAGAAGATGGCAGCTTTGCGTTGTTGTTGGAAGATCTTGCCCCGGCCAAGCCCGGCGACCAGATCGCGGGCATGTCATCCGAGGATGCTGAGCGCGCGATGATTGAGGCGGCGCGATTGCATGCGGCATTTTGGGATCAGGGCAGTAATCCCGATCTCGCATGGCTGGAATCCGGGCCGCTGGCCCAGCCCTTTTATGCGGCGGATGTGTTTCGTTCGGCATGGGCGGGATTCCGTGAACGTTATGACGGGCTGTTGTCTGAGACGCAGCAGCATGTCTGCGCAGAATTGGCGCGCTTGTACGATGCGTATATCCGCCCGCTCGATCGCCCACGCTGTGTGACGCATAATGATTATCGCCCCGATAATATGCTATTCGGGCCGGGGGATCGGTTGAAAGTGGTGGATTGGCAATCGGCAGCGCTCGGCCATAATGCCGTGGATGTCGCCTATTTGATCGGCGGCGCATTCGCGCCCGAAGATCGCCGTGCCAATGAAAAGTCGTTGCTGGCCGCTTATCATCAAGAACTGCTGCAACAGGGCGTGCAGGGTTATGATATGGATGACCTGATCGAGGATTATCGACATTTTGCCTTTGCCGGGATCAATGTCGCGGTGGGGGCGGCGATGCTGGTCAAGCGCACCGAGCGCGGCGACCGTATGTTTTTGACGATGTTGGACCGCCATGTCGCCCATGTCCGCGACTGGGATTCACTTGCTATATTGGAGAGCCGAAATTGACTGACGCATTGGGAACGCCGCTGAACTTGCCGATGATGATTGATGGGAAAAGCGTGATATCCGCCGAGACCATCGCCGTGATCAATCCCGCGACGGAAGAGGTGATCGGCCATGTGCCTGATTGCACACGCGCGCAATTGGATGAGGCGGTTGCGGCAGCGCGGAAAGCCTTTCCGGCATGGCGGGCCACGCCCTATGCCGAACGCCAGCAGGTGCTGCATGAAATCAGTCGGGTGCTGGCCGAAAATGCCGAGGAACTGGCCGACATATTGACGGCGGAACAGGGCAAGCCGCGCGCCGATGCCTTGGGAGAAATTCACGCTGCTGCATGGTGGATCATGCAGGTTGCCCAGCAAGAACTGCCCGTCGAGGTAACGGATGAGATGCCGGGACAGCGCAGTATCACCCGGCATGTGCCATTGGGTGTGGTGGGTGCGATTACGCCGTGGAATTTCCCGGTGGTGCTGGGGATATGGAAAGTCGGCCCAGCCTTGTTGACCGGCAACACTATGGTGTTGAAGCCGTCGCCGTTCACGCCTTTGTCGACTTTGCGACTGGGTGAATTGCTGCAGCCGATCTTGCCGCCGGGCGTGCTCAATCTGGTGACGGGCGGTGACGCGCTCGGGCCGTGGATGACAGAACATCCGGGCATCGACAAGATCAGCTTCACCGGATCGACGGCGACCGGCAGGCGGGTGATGGCCAGTGCTGCGGGCAATCTGAAGCGGTTGACGCTCGAACTGGGTGGCAATGATGCGGCGATTGTGCTGGACGATGCCGATGTCGAGGCGATTGCCGAGCCGTTGTTCTGGGCGGCGTTCAAGAATAGCGGTCAGATCTGCGTCGCCACCAAGCGGATGTATGTCCATGACAGCATTTACGACGATGTCGCCAAGGCCCTGACCCGGATCGCGGCTGAGGTGCAGATGGGCAATGGCGCGGACCCGGCATCCAGACTTGGCCCCATCCAGAACCGGGTGCAATTTGAACGGGTCAAATCCTTGGTCGAGGATGCAAAGGCGCAAGGCTTGCGCTTTTTGACCGGGGGCGAAATGCAAGGGCCGGGCTTTTTCGTGCCGGTGACGATCATCGACAATCCGCCGGAATCGTCGCGCGTCGTGCAGGAAGAGGCGTTCGGGCCAGTGCTGCCATTGCTGCGCTTTACCGATATCGACGAGGTGATTGCGCGGGCCAATGATGTGGATATGGGGCTGGGCGGTTCGATCTGGTCGACTAATCACGACCGGGCGATGGAGATCGCGGCGCGGCTGGAAACCGGCACGGTCTGGATCAATGCGGCACAGGCCTTGACCCCATTCGCGCCCTTTGCCGGGCATAAGCAATCGGGTCTGGGGATCGAACAGGGGTTGAGCGGTATTCTCGAATTTACTGTGCCGCAGACCATCCATCATGCGCGTTGATACAGGCCACCAGATGCAGGTTTGTATCAGACCACTAAGAGGGGCGGTCGCATGACGGGATCATCGGGCATGTTGGCGGGCAAGGTCGTGATCGTGACGGGCGCAGGCTCCGGAATCGGGCGTGCGGCGGCGTTGTTGTTCGCGCGGGAAGGCGCGCGTGTCGGGATCATGGAGCGTGATGCGGCGAGCGGCACTGAGGTGTCCGAGTTGATCGCGCAACAGGGCGGTGAGGCGCTGTTTTGCCAGGCCGATGTCGCACAAGAAGCGCAGGTCAGTGCGGCGGTCGATGCGGTGGTCGCTCGGTTCGGGCGGCTGGACGGGGCGTTCAACAATGCCGGGGTCGAGATGTCGAACCAGTTGGTGCCGGATCTGTCGACGCCGGATTGGCAGCGCGTGATCGACATCAATCTGACCGGCGTATTTTTATGCATGCGTCATCAGACCCGGGCCATGGCTCAAGATGGCGGGGCCATCGTCAACATGTCGTCGGGCGATGGCATTATCGGCCAGCCCCATGCGGCGGATTATGTTGCGTCGAAACATGGCGTGATCGGCTTGACGCGGGCGGCGTCCTGCGAGGCCCGTTATACGAAAGTGCGGGTCAATGCATTGCTGCCGGGCCTGATCCTGACTCCGATGGTGGAAGAGCGCCTGTTCGCGAACCCGGCATTTGAGGCGCAGGTGGCACCGATGGCGGAGCGCCATTCGATTGGCCGGTTCGGCAAACCCGAGGATGTGGCGGAGGCGGCCCTGTGGCTGTTGTGCGACCGGTCGGCGTTCATCAATGGGGCGCTGTTGACCGTGGATGGCGGCTATACCGCGCGATAAGGAGAGAGTGATGTTGCGGTTTGCGGGCAAGGTGGCCATCGTCACCGGTGGGGCGTCGGGGATTGGCGAGGCGACGGTGCGCCGTCTGCACCAAGAGGGCGCGAATGTGGTCGTGGCCGATATTCGTCCCGATGCGATAGAGCGGCTGCTGGATGAGATCGGACCGGATCGCGTGATGGGGCATCAGATCGACATGCTCTATTCGGCGCAGATTGAGGCGATGGTCGCTGCCACGGTCGCGCGTTTCGGTCGTCTCGATATTCTGGTGAACAATGCCGGGATCGGCTCGCTTGGTCGGGTGACAGAGATTGATCTGCCGCATTGGCGCGAGGTGATGGCGATCGATGTCGAGGCGGTGATGTGGGCGAGCCGCTGCGCTATGCCGCATCTGGAGGCTGTGGGCGGGAATATCGTCAATGTCGCCTCTACCTCCGGCATTGCCGGGGATCGAGGGTTTCTGGCCTATAATGCGGCCAAGGCGGCGGTGATCAACATGTCGCGTTCGATGGCGCTGGACCATGCGCCAAAGGTGCGGGTGAATATCGTCAGCCCCGGCCTGACCGCGACACCCTTAGCAGAAGGGCTGACTGGCCATGAGGAATTGATGACGGCATGGCTGGACGGCGGCTTGCCCATGGCGCGCCCGGCCCAGCCAGCGGAGGTGGCATCGGCGATTGCCTTTCTCGCGTCGACAGATGCGTCTTATATCAATGGCCATAATCTCGTCGTCGATGGCGGTACGACCGCATGGACTGGCCAGCCCGATTTTACGCGTATATTGGGTGGAGTCAGTCATTTAGAAGGTCGGGCGAGCGCGGTTGTGCGCGGCGCGGATGGAGAATAGATGATGATCCCGGACACAATGCGCATCTACCGGTTGGTGGCCAAGCCGACGCTTGACAATCTTGCCATCACCCATGTGCCGGTGCCACAACCGGGGCCGGGCGAGGCACTGATCCGGGTGCGGGCGTCCTCGCTCAACTTCCATGATTATCTCGTCGCGGCGGGGCATATTCCGGTGGCGGCAGGCCGTGTGCCGATGTCCGATGCGGCCGGGGAAGTGGTGGCGCTTGGCCCTGATGCGACTGGTGTCGCCATTGGGGACAGGGTGATGGGCGCGTTTTTCCCGCACTGGCTGGATGGCCCGCCAACTTGGGCCAATAATGCCGATGTCGCGGGCGAGACCTATGATGGCTTTGCGGCGGATTATGTCGCAGTTCCTGCCGCTTCCTTGGTGCCGATGCCTGAGGGGTGGAGCTTTGAAGAGGCTGCAACTTTGCCCTGCGCCGGATTGACGGCATGGCGGGCCTTGAAGGCCGAGGGTGAAGTGGGGCCGGGTAGTGTCGTGCTGGTGCCGGGGTCGGGCGGTTTGGCGATTTTCGCGGTCCAATTTGCCAGTGCCTTGGGTGTAAGGGTGATCTCGACCTCCTCCTCCGATGAAAAGCTCACGCAACTGGCGGCCTTGGGGGCGCAAGACGGTATCAACTATCGGACCTGTCCCGATTGGGGGATGCGGGTGCGCGAATTGACTGACGGCGCAGGCGCGGATGTCGTGATGGAAATCGGCGGCGAGGCGACGTTCGATCAATCGGTCACCGCATGTCGGATCGGCGGGCGCGTGCTGGTGATCGGCAGCACCGGTCGTGGCGCACCTGTGCTGCCATTACGCGATGTGATCATGCACCATCTGCGGGTGCAGGGCATGGCCGTGGGGAGCGTAGCCCTGTTGCGGGAGTTGAGCGCATTTCTGGCAGGGCAAACGATCCGGCCCATATTGAACCGGACATTTGCGTTTGAAGAACTGGCGGATGCGTTTCGCTATCAATTGAGCGGCGCGCATCTTGGCAAGATCGCCATTCGTTATGACTAATCAGGCCATTGCCATCGTGCGCGATTTTATCGCGGCATGGAACCGCAAGGACCGAGATGCGATCATAAAGTTGATGCATCAGGACATCATCTGCCACGGCATCCCGCTCGACCCCGCAAAGGGGATTGCGGCGACGATGGCCTTGCTCGATGGATTCCTGGCAGCAGAGGAGATTGACTGGTCTCTCGAACATATCGCCGCGCAAGGGTCGGTCGTCCTAACCGAACGGGTCGACCGTTTTCGATTTAATAAGGATGCGGACTGGACGGCTGTTCGCGCAATGGGCGTTTTCGAGATCGGGGCGGATGGCCTGATCCATGCGTGGCGGGATTATTTCGATAAGGAAGAATTGCTGCGCGCCCTATCCTAAACGCCGTCTTGAACGATGGGTGATGTGCATTCATTGCTTTCCCCGATCATTCTTCGGCCAAAACCAATTGGATCAGTCGCGCTTGCCACCTTAGGATTGTCTGACAATATCGGGAATTATAACCTGATATTGCTAATCAAGAAATAAATATAAGTTATTATAATATAATATTTTTTATCACTTTGGACGCGCATAAAATGTCCGGGTGGTTGAAAAAAGGGGCGGTGATGAGGGTAATCCCAATTTTGATCCGATTTGATGTGCCGCGCACTGCGTTGGTTGCATTGACGGATTCACGTCACTCCCGTTCGGTCGCGGGTCAGGCTAGCTAGTATCCACGGCTTTATGTGAAACCGCACGCTATTCGAAGGCGCTGCATAGGCCTGTTATTGAGGCAATAATAAGGGGGGTATGATGAAAAAGTCCCGTTTTCTATCTGTTACTATTTTGGGCGCGTCGCTCCTGACACCAATGTACGCATTGGCACAGGATGCTGCCAATCAAGGTCTTGAAGACATTGTCGTGACCGCACAGCGTCGCTCGGAATCGCTGATGAGCGTACCGGTGTCGGTGTCCGCCGTCGGCACGGAAGACCTTGCGCGTCAGGGCATCACCCAGACCACCGGCCTGTCCGGTGCGGTGCCATCGTTGCAGGTGACCAGCGCCTTTGGCGATGCGCAGCCGAACTTCACCATGCGTGGTATCGGTGTGGGTAACGAATATGGCGCCAATCAGGTGTCGCCGGTCGGCGTGTATACCGATGATAACTATCTCGTCGCCCGCACGATGCACGGCATGCAGATCTATGATCTGGAACGTATCGAAGCCGTTCGTGGGCCACAGGGCACGCTTTATGGCCGTAACACCACCGGTGGCGCGATCAACTTCATTTCGGTGAAGCCGAAGCTGGAAGCCGGCACCAAGGGCTATGTCGAACTCGGCTATGGTCGTTTCAACGAACTGCGCGGCCAAGGTGCGATTGAAGGCACGCTGATCGACGATGCGTTGGGTTTCCGCGCTTCCGTCAATTATGTCAAAGCCGATGGTTGGGTGAAGAACATCTATCCGGGCCAGCCGGATGCGAACTCGCGTGATTCACTGGCGGGCCGTTTGATCATCCGCGCCAAGCCGACTGACAAGCTTGACATGACGTTGAAGCTGACCGCCGGTAAGAACAACTCGACACAGGCCGCCGCCTATCACCTGAATGATGGCAGCGGGGTATCCACCTATCTGCGTTCCTCTGATGGCCTGAGCTTCTTTGAAACCAATCAGCCGTCGCTCGGTTACAATATGGTGAAGAATCGTGGCGCACAGTTCAACATCAATTATGAACTGACCGATGAACTGTCGATCCAGACCTTGACGGCCTATGATTGGGCAAAGCAGCAGTTGAGCCAGGAAGGTTCGGGGACGCCGGTCGTCGGCTTCCTCCAGACCAATTATGGTGACGTGTACAAGCAGTTCAACCAGGAAGTGAAGCTGGCCTATTCGGGCGAAAACACGAAGGTTCAGGCTGGCGTCTATTATGGCATGGACAAGATCAATAACGTCGATCGTTATCGCCTTGTGCAGGCGCTGTATATTTACCAGCATTATCAGCAGACCCGTAAGTCGGCTGCGGCCTTCATTCAGGTCGATCAGGATATCACCGACAAATTGGGCGTGACTGTTGGTCTTCGTTATACGAAGGACAAGAGCAAGCATTACGATGCTTATTCGTTCATCACGGCTTTGGACCCGGCGACCGGACCTGATTTCAGCGTGTATGATTTCGATCCGACGGCTGTTGGCACCGGTTTCACCCATGGCAGCATCTCGCCATCGGGCGTTATCACGCCTGAAGCTGCTCGCAAGCGCAAGAGCAGCCGCCTGACCGGTAAGTTCGGTCTGAACTACACGCTGGATAGCGGCGCGATCGTGTTCGCCAATTACAGCCGTGGTTATCGCGCAGGTTCGTTCAGCAGCCAGTTCTTCGGCTCCACGATTGATTTCGTGTCGCCAGAAAAGGTTGAGGCATATGAACTCGGCGCCAAGGGCAAATTGCTCGACGGTCGCGTGAATGTGTCGGGCGCGGTGTTCTTGACCAAGTACAAGAACCAGCAGTTGAACGAAGTGATCGGGACCACCGGTTACATCCGTTCGGTGCCGGGTTCGGAAATCAAGGGGGCTGAACTTGAAATCAACACCCGCCTGATCCCGGAACTCAAGACCAACTTCGCGATCACCTATCTCGATGCAACCTATGACAAATTGACGCTTTCGGGTGTGAATTTGGATGGCAACAACCTGCCGAACGCACCGAAACTGACAATCAATGCCGGTGCGGACTGGACCTTTGGCAAGATTGGCAGCGGTGATTTGGTGTTCTCACCGAACGTTGTCTACACCAGCAAGCAGTATTTCTCGCCGTTCAACAACGAGGATGGCAATTTCAACCTTGTCGGCAAGGAAAATGCCAAGGTTAATGCCACCATCGGTTGGGAAGGCGAACAGCTTTCGCTGCGTGCATGGGTCAGCAACCTGACCAACGTCAAGATGTTCATGTATGGCCTGAACCTGCGCGGTTCGTTTGGCTATGATTACATGCTGCATTCACCGCCGCGTACCTATGGCATGACGGCACGTTACAAGTTCTAAGGATTGTTCGTCGCAGAATTGCCTGTGGCAGCACATTCTGGACGTTAAAGAACGGCGCTATGACCTCGGTCATGGCGCCGTTTTATTCTCTGGCGATGTGCGCTTTCAGCCTGACTCTGGCCGATAAAGGAAAGGCCGGATGCGAACACCCGGCCTTCAGTCTTGTCCAAGGCAAATGCCAATACTTAACGGCTGGCGAGCTTTGCATCGGCCTGTGCGCGGCCATTCGTGACGGCCTTGTTGAAGCAATTGTTATAATCCGCTGGCATGTTGACGCCTGAAGTGGTCCAAAAACCACAGGTGACGCGGGCCGCGATGTCGATCCGCTTATAGGCGGTGGCGCGGGCAGCCGGGTCGGCGGCGTTCAGATCGGCGATGGTGACGCTACGGCTTTGGGTGACGGCATCGCCGCTGTCGGTTGAGGCCATGGCGGGCATGGCCGGGAGGCCAAGGGCCGCAGCTACAAGCCAAGCGGCATGCGCGTGGGAGAGTTTCATCTGGTAATATCCTTCCTACGATTACAGAAATATTGAGCTATCTGCTTAATGTGTTGCAGCGCGGCACTTCGTCGCCTTTTGGCTTTTACGCAGCGTGCATTGCGGTTTTATTATAGGTTTTTCGATATTTACCCGCAATCCGCTGGTCTGTTCATGCCAGTAATCGGGTGATGACCTTGCCCGTGAAAATAGCAATAATCACAGCTTATCAGCAGGATCGGGCATTTCGATTGCATTGACCCGGCAGCACAAAAGGTCGTGTGTTTAAAGCTGGGCTGGACCGTGATCGGCAACGGGGCTGATCACTGCAGGTCAAGTTGCATAGAGCGCACGCGATTCGGTTTCATTTCATGCGCCGCAGCAGAAAAACGCCCGGAAACGCAGGAGATTGCTCGTGCCAGTATTACCTATGTGGGGTTAAGCGCCGCACTTCAACGCGTGGTTCAGTTCGCTTCCGGGGCAATCGCGCGATAAAGAGCGATCCGATAGCCGATCTGCGTGAGCCGCGTTCTGACCAACGCCTTGCGGGCGGTAGTCAGACTGCGTTGGGCATCCAATCGGGTGAAATAGGAATCGATGCCCGCGCGGTAGCGACGGTCGCTTAAGGTGAAGCTCTGTTCGCTGGCCGTGACCAGTCGGTTCTGCGCGGCCAGTTGCGCGTCGATTGTTTCTAACCCGGCAAGGGCATCGGCCACTTCGCGAAATGCGGTCTGGATCGTTTTTTCATAAGTAGCGATCAGGCCCTCGCGTCGCGCCTTGCTGGCCTCGAAATTCTCGCGCCCACCACCGCCGAAGATGGGAAAACTCGCGCTTGGCTGCACATCCCAACTGAACGCGCCATTGGTGAACAAGGCGGATAAGGCCGAACTCGTCGATCCGAGTGCCGAAGTCAGGCTGATCGTGGGGAAAAAACGCGCGCGGGCCGCCGCGACATCGGCATAGCCTGCTTTCAGCTCGGCCTCGGCCTGCACCACATCGGGACGGCGCAGCAATATCTGTGATGACAGATCGGGCTGGGGTTGAATGATCGCGGGATCAAGCGCGGCAAGTCCGGTCGGCAATTGGCTGGATGGCACCGGCACGCCGACCAGCAGATTAAGCGCGTTGCGATCCTGCGCGACCTGCGTCATGGCAACGAGCCGGTCAGCCTCGGATGAGGCGAGCAGCCCTGCCGCCTGATTGACGTCAAGGCCGCTGACCAAGCCCGCTGCCTTGCGACTTTGGACGAGTTCGAGGCTGCGTTCGGCGGTGGCAAGGCTGGTTTCGCTTTCGCGCAACAGATCCTGATCGGCAGCCAATTGGATATAGGCAAGCGAGACCTCGGCCACCAAGGCGACACGCGCGGCCTTGGCACCCGCTTCGCTTGCGAGATAGCGTTGCCGGGCGGCTTCGTTCAGGCTCGCCATGCGACCGAACAGGTCGATTTCAAAGCTGGTAATGCCGATGGAAGTGGCCCAGTTTTCATTGCTCTCGTTGCTGTTCAACGGTCCCTCGATCTTGACCGAGCCATCCGCGGCAATGTTAGGCAGCCGATCGCGCTGCGCCCCGCGATATTGCGCCCGCGCCAGACCGATATTGGCGACCGTTATGCGTAAATCGCGATTGTTGATGAGGGCTGTCGTCAATAGCGCCTGCAATTTTTCATCGCGGATCAAGGCCTGCCACGACAAGGCGGCATCGACGCTGCCGCTGCTGGCGACGGGCGAGGGGGTGGGCGCTACCTGTTGTGGCCATTGGGCTGGCACGGGCATGGCGGGTTGCTTGTAGTCGCCCATCATGCAGGCCGACAGCATGGTCATGGTGCCGAGCGCGCAGGCAATGCGAAACGGGCGATTCATGCTTGCTGCTCCTGTTGCTCGACGGGCGTGGCCGAGTGCGAGTGCGTCGTGCTGCCATGCCATTTGGCGTTGATGCGTTCGGCGATGGTCACGACCATGTCGAAGAACATCGGGATATAATAGATCGCCAGCACAGTGGCGGTCAGCATTCCGCCCGCGACTGCGGTGCCGATGGCGATGCGGCTTTGCGCCCCAGCACCCGTGGCAAAGGCCAGCGGCAGCACGCCCGCGATAAAGGCGATGGACGTCATCAGGATCGGGCGGAAACGGATGCGGGCGGCATTGATCGCAGCAGCGCGTATGGAATCGCCGCGTTGCCATGCGGCTTCTGCGAATTCGACGATCAGGATCGCATTTTTCGCCGCCAACCCCATGGTGGTGAGCAGGCCAACCTGAAAATAAATGTCGTTGTTCAGCCCGCGTGCCATGACGGCCAACACTGCGCCGACGATGCCCAATGGAATGACGAGCAAAACGGCCAAGGGGATCGACCAGCTTTCATACAATGCTGCAAGGCAGAGAAACACCACCAGTGCCGATATGGCGTAAAGCTTCGGTGCGCGGCCACGGGAAAGCTGTTCTTCATAAGATAGGCCGCTCCATGCAAAGCTGGTGGCCGGGGCCGTTTGCGCCTGTAGCGCGGCCATGCGTTCCATCGCCTCGCCAGAGCTTGCCCCGTCGCCTGCCTCGCCCTGAATTTGATAGGATGACACGCCGTTGAAGCGGCTCAACGTCGCCGGTCCCTTGATCCAGCGCGTGGTAGCAAAGGCGGCAAAGGGGACCATCGCTGTGCCGTCCTGCGTGCGGACCTGCCAGCTATCGAGATCTTCCGGCAGTGATCGGAACTGGGCATCCGCCTGCACATAGACGCGCTTGACCCGGCCACGGTCGATGAAGTCGTTGACATAGCTCGCCCCCCATGAGGCGCTGAGCGTGTCATAGACATCGTTGATGCCAATGCCGAGGGCGGCAATCTTGGCCTCGTCGATATCGACCCGGAGTTGTGCGGTGTCTTCAAGCGTCCCTGAACGCACCGATTTGAGCAACGGATCTTTGGTTGCCGCCTCGATCAGGGCATCGCGCTGAGCGAGGAAGTCGGCGCGGCTCAGGCTATTGGTGTTCAACAATTCGAACGAGAAGCCGTTGGACCGGCCAAAGCCCCGGATGGCGGGCGGATTGGTCACGATCACCCGCGCATCGCGGATTTGCGCCATGGCCTTGGAAGCGCGCTTCACAATCGCATCCGAACTTTGATCCTTGCCCGTACGATCATCCCAAGGGGTGAGGTTGGCATAGCCCTGACCCGCATTCTGGGCATTGCCGGACAGGCTGTTGCCGGTCGTGTCGAAATAATGTTCGACCAAGGCTTTTTCCTTGGTCATGAAATATGTCTCGACCTCGCGCGATACTTCTGCGGTGCGGTTCATCGTTGCGCCCGGCGGGAGGGTGTAATTGACCAGCACCTGACCTTGGTCATCGGCAGGCAGGAACCCGGTCGGCAGGCGCACGAATGTCGCCCAGATGATCAACACCACCACGCCATAGCCCAACAAAAAGGCATTGCGGCGGTTGATGACCTGGCTGACCCGGCCAAGATAGCGATCGGTCAAGCGGGCGAACCATTGGTTGAATTTGCCTGCCCAGCGATGCGTCGGGCCGTGGTTCGGTTTCAGCAATATGCTGCACAGGGCCGGGGACAGGATCAATGCGACCAACACCGACAGCAACATCGAGGTGATGATGGTGATCGAGAATTGCTGATAGATGATGCCCGTGGTGCCGCCGAAAAAGGCCATGGGCAGCAAAACTGCGCTCAACACCGTGGCCACGCCGATCAATGCGCCGCCAATTTCCTGCATGGATTTGATCGTGGCATCGCGGGGAGAGAGTTTCTCCTCTTCCATCAGTCGTTCGACATTCTCCACGACCACAATCGCATCGTCGACCAACAAACCAATCGACAGGATCATCCCGAACAGGGTCATGATGTTGATCGAAAAGCCGAGGACGGACAGCACGCCAAAGGTGCCGAGCATGACCACCGGCACGGCCAGCGCCGGAATGATCGTCGCCCGCCAGCTTTGCAGGAAGATATACATCACGAGCACGACCAGCAGGATCGCCTCTGCCATCGTCTTGACGACCTCCTTGATCGATACTTTGATCAACGGGGTCACATCGCGAGGATAGGAGACTTCATAGCCCGCAGGCATGTGGCGGGCGAGTTCTTCGGCCTTGGCCTTGACAGCGACGGCAGTTTTCAAGGCATCGGCGCCCGGAGCAAGCTGCAACGCGATGCCGGACGATGGAAAGCCGTTCAGGCGGGAGGCGACTCCATAGCTTTCATTGCCCAATTCGACGCGCGCGACATCGGACAAGCGGACCAAGGCGCCATCGCGGTTGGACTTGACGATGATGTTCTGGAACTGCTCGACATTTTCCAATCGGCCACGCAGGGTGACGGTGGCGTTGAGCTGTTGTTGAGCGGAGGACGGGCCTTCGCCCAATTGGCCCGCCGAGACCACGGCATTGTTGCGCTCGATTGCCTGACGGATGTCGGACGGCATCAACCGCGCCGCCGCCAGCCGATTGGGATCAAGCCAGATCCGCATCGCATAAGACGAGCCGAAGATATTGGTCGCGCCGACACCCTCGATCCGACTGAGCGGATCTTGAAAATTGCTGACGAGATAATCGGAAATATCGGCCTGTGTCGATTTGCCGGTCTTGTCAGTGATGGCGACGATGACGAGGAAATCGGTCTGCGATTTGTTGACTGTCACGCCTTGGCGCTGGACCTGCGTGGGCAGACGGCTCATCGCGCGCTGGATCTTGTTTTGGACCTGCACCTGCGCGGTGTCCGGGTCCGTGCCTTTGACAAAGGTCGCGGTGATCTGGGACTGGCCATCCGAGGTCGAGGACGAAGAGAAATACAACAACCCGTCAATGCCGTTGAGCTGTTGTTCAAGCACCTGGGTGATGCTCGTTTCCACCGTTTCCGCCGATGCGCCGGGATAGGTCGCGCGGATGTTGACGGTGGTCGGCACGATGTCGGGATAACGACCAACTGCCATCGACATCAGTCCGGCAAGCCCCGCCAGCATGATGCCGATCGAGAGGACGATCGCAAAAATCGGGCGCTTGATGAAATACAAGCTGATCATCGCTTAGGTCCTATTGCTTGAGGCCAGTTTGCTTGAGACTGCTTGGGACTGGCTTGACCGGGCTGCCGGGCTTGGCCTTGTCGGCGCCTTCGACGATCAGGCGATCGCCGGGCTTCAATCCTGCGGTGATGAGCCATGATGCGCCAATCGCGCGGCTGGCCGTCACAACGCGCTGTTCGACCTTGTCGTCCTTGCCGACAATCAGCGCGGTCGCTTCGCCCTTGGCATTGCGGGCGATCCCTTGTTGCGGTGCGAGCACGGCATTGGCGAGCCGTGCCTCTGGCGCGAGAATTTTGACGAACATGCCGGGCAACAGGATACCGTCCGGGTTCGGGAAACGGGCGCGGATCGTGACCATGCCGGTCGCCTCATCCACCATCGGTTCGGTAAAGCTGATGTCGCCGGTCTGGTCATAGACGCTGCCGTCCTCCAGCTTCAGGCGGATGCTGCCCGTCGCGGGCAGGCTGCTGCCATTGGCGAGCGAACGACGCAGGGCGAGCAGCTTGACGCTTGACTGGGTGACATCGACATAGACCGGGTCGAGTTGCTGGATCACGGCCAACGCATCGCCCTGATTAGCGGTGACAAGCGCGCCGGGGGTGACGCTCGACCGCCCGATCCTGCCGCTGATCGGGGCGATGATGCGGGTGTAGCGCAAGGTCACATCCGCCGATTGCAGCGCGGCGCGGGCTTGGGCGACATTGGCGCGGGCTTGTCGTGCGCTGGCGCGGACATCGTCGATATCCTGACGGCTGACGGCATCGCTATCTGCGAGCGTGGCATAACGGTCGGCCCGGGCGGTGGCGGCGGCCAATGCGGCCTCTGCGCCCGCCAGCCGGGCCGATGCCTCGCCGCGTGCGGCCCCATAAAGGGCAGGGTCGATCTGATAGAGCGTCTGGCCAGCGGCCACTAGGCTACCCTCGGTGAATGTCCGGGCCTTGACGATGCCTGATACCTGCGGGCGAACCTCCGACATGACCGTGGCACGCACGCGGCCCGGCAGTTCGTTCGTCGCCTCGACAGCGCCAGCGGCGATCACGATGAACCCGACCTCGGGGGCAGGCTTGGCGTCTTTCGCCGGATCTTTGCCACAGCCAGCGATCGTGAATGCGCCCAGCATCAAGCCAGCGAGCAACAAGGGGCGCGGAGAGAATGCTTGCGTCATCTGAGAGATATCCGACCAATTCGTTGATGTGCTATCACTGTCACTGTCTATGTCACGGCGTGTTTAGCCCGAAAAAGGGGCGGGGGGCCATTGGCTTGCATATGGAATATGCCAAATTATGACAGGACCCGTTGGGACGTTGCGTGAAAAGGATGTGTCGGCACCCGCACAGCCTTACGCTTGTAGTTGCGGCGATCTGGGCAAAAAACCAGTGTATCTATTGTTATTTTCACGGCGGCCCTTTCGGTTATTATTATATTTGTGTCGACGATATGGGGTGAGGTCGCCCTTGCAAATCGCTAGTTACGCATCCGAGGTTGCGCAAATTGCAAGCTCGATCAACTTTTCTATACCGAATTAGTGTTTACAGATTTTGTTCGAACTGGCGCAATATCCAATCGTGAAAGCGCTTCAGTGCCCGATTTTCAAAGGCGCTGTGCTTGCAGGCGAAAAAGAAGTTGAATTCCGTCGGAATGCGTTCGCCAAAAGGGCGGACCAGCCGTCCGGAATTGATGTGCGTCGCCGAATGCAGGTCGACGGCAAAGGCCAGTCCCATGCCATTGGCCGCAGCCTCCATCATCAAATGCCCATTGTCGAAATAGATGATCGAGGCGGGGCGGACATTCGGAATGCCAAGCGCCGCGCACCATTTGGTGAGCAGTCGATCCGTGCCGCGCAGGAGGAGCAATTTATGATGACGAATGTCGCTGGGCTCTTGTAGCGGCGGCGTGCCGCCAACCATGGCCGGGGCGGCAACGAGATAGGTGAATTCACGCCGCAGTCGCCGGTTATACAACAGTTCCGACACCTGATCGGTGAACAGGATCGCGCCGTCGACATCATCCCGGACGCCAGCGGGCGGTTGGGGCGAGGAATCGAGCGTGATCGCGATATCCGGATAGCGCGCATTGAAGTCCGCCATCCTTGGCAGCAGCCATTGGCTACAAAAAAAGCTGGGAACGCCTAGCTTTAGTGTGTTCGAGCGATCCGGCGCGGTGGTGAAGGCATTGCCAATGGATTCAAGCGCGGGGGTCAGACGTTTGAGCAATTCGGCGCCATCATCGGTCAGATGCACTTCGTTGCCGGTCCGGTCGAACAAATCCTGGCCGAGATAGCTCTCAAGTGCCTTGATACGGCGGCTGACGGCGGATGGGGAGAGGTTCAGCTCGTCGGAAACTTCGCGCAGCGTTGGTCGCTGGGCGGCCATGACAAAGGCCTCAATCGCCCCCATGGAGGGCAGGCGTCTCATGATAGCCCCCGTGCGCGATGCAGTTGGGCCATGTGCGTTGACCGGACAAGTGCCGCTGATCTGTGTTTCATGTTGGTCGTCCAATCTTGATAAATGGCGACCTTCAGGACTTCCCTTCCCTAAAACTTTACGCGAACGCACTTTGCTACCGAGTTCAAATTACGCCCGATGCGCCGTTGGTCAATCCGCTTTTGCAATGTGACATTCATTTTTTGCAATGCAGCGAATGAAGGACTGATTTGTGGCTCGGCGTAATGTGGCGCAATCCACGACATATGATGGTCTTGCGTCATGCTGACTTATTGAAAAACTATCCAATATATCACGTTACCAGTGCTGAATTGAGGGGTTTGGCAGCAGATTATGCCGACTGCGCGCAAGAAATCGGCGTTGCGTTTAAATCATGCTGCATTGCCGCAATTGCGATTGCGCGTTTCCCGCATCCCCGTGATTGTCATCGTCAATAGGATGAAAAACGCAATGGATCAGATTTATTGATAATTATAAATCAAGATAAATGCGTAATTTCAAAATAATGGCGAATAAATTATATAAAAAGGGGCGTATAAATAATGTTAAAGAAAATATCCGGTATCATTGTTGCTTCTCTCCTTGCTTCGCCTGCACTGGCTGCCGGTATCGAGCGCCACCTGATCAATCCCGAAGCTATTATTCTGACTGGCGTGACCGTGCCGGAGGGCGCGACGACGCTCTATCTCAGCGGCGCATTGCCAGCCGTGGCGGATGCGACCAAGCCGACCAGTTCAATCGAGGCTTATGGCGATACCAAAACCCAGACATTGAGCACGCTTGCGCGCATCAAGGGCAATCTTGAAACGCTCGGCTGGTCGATGTCGGATGTGGTCAAGCTGACGGTCTTTCTTGCTGGCGATCCCAAATTGGGCGGCAAGATGGACTTCAAGGGCATGAACGAGGCGTATAGCCAGTTCTTCGGCTCTGCGGAAAATCCGAACAAAGTGGCGCGTTCGACTGTGCAGGTTGCGGCGCTGGTCGGTGCGGGCTTTCTGGTCGAAATCGAGGCTGTCGCCGTCAAGGCCAAATCACCCACTAAAACGGCGGATGCCCCTCTGCTTAATCACTGAGTGTCGTCCGCGCCAAGCGCGGGGCTGAACTCATTTATTTCACCGCCTTTGGCGCGCCCGATCATCCCAGCAGAAATGGGAGCATAAAACATGTCCATCAAAGACTTCACCCCCAGTCGTCGCCAACTCCTGTCCGCCATTGGCACGACTGCCGGTTCTGCTGCTGCAATGCAGGCGATGGCAGTGCTTGGCCATGCCGCCGAGAGCCGTTTCACGGGGCCGCCGCAGTTGTCCGGTACGCGCAAGGGGGCGTCAGTGCTGGTGCTGGGGGCGGGGCTTGCAGGGCTGGTCGCGGCGTATGAGTTGAACAAGGCGGGGTATAAGGTCCGGCTGATCGAATATCAGGGGCGTCCGGGCGGGCGCAATTGGTCGCTCCGTGGCGGGGATACCCATGTCGAAGTCGGCGGTGCGGTGCAGAAGGTAGAATTCACAGCGGGCAATTATCTCAACCCCGGCCCGTGGCGCATTCCGCACCATCACAAGACGCTGCTCCATTATTGCCGATTGTTCAATGTCGCGCTGGAACCATTTATCCAGATGAACCACAATGCCTATGTCCATCAGACCGACGCCTTTGGCGGCAAGCCGATGCGCTACAAGGAAGTGGCGACCGATTTTAAGGGCCATGTTTCTGAACTGATGGCGAAAGCGATCAATCAGGGTTCGCTTGATGACAAGGTCAGCAAAGAGGACAAGGAGCGGCTGCTGGAGGCGATGCGCAGCTGGGGCATGCTTGATAAGGACATGGCCTATACCAGCAGCCTCAAAGTGTCGGCGCAGCGTGGCTATGATCTGGCGCCGGGCGGTGGGGTAGGTGGTGCGCCGACCCCATCTGCGGTCGCGAGCCTTTCGGATATGCTGGATTCCAAGGTCTGGAACCAGATGGGCTTTTATTTCAACTATGTGATGCAGACGACGATGTTCCAGCCGGTTGGCGGCATGGACATGGTCGGCAAGGCCTTTGCCCGCGAAGTCGATCACCTCATCACTTATAATGCCAAGGTTACCAAAATCGCCCAGAATGCCAAAGGCGTGACCGTGACCTGTGAAGATATGGCCACGGGGGCGGTCAGCGAAGCCAAGGCCGATTATTGCGTCTGCGCGATCCCGGCATCGGTGCTGAGCCAGATCGAAATGCAGGCCGGGGACAAGATGCTCGCGTCGTTAAAGGCCGTGAATTACAGCGCGTCCGTCAAGACTGGCCTCGAATTCAAGCGCCGCTTCTGGGAAGAAGATGAGGCAATCTATGGTGGGCATAGCTTCACCAATCAGCCGATTTCGCTCATTTCCTATCCCAATTACAATTTCTTCAAGGACGGCCCTGCCGTGTTGCTGGGATCGAATGCGGGTGGCCTTGGCGGATCAATGCTTGGCGGGATGGAGCCAGTGGCGCGGATCGAGGCGATTTTGGCGCAGGGCGAGATCATCCACCCGCAATATCGCAAGGAATTCATGAGCGGCGTATCCGTGGCATGGGGCCGGGTGCCGTGGAACATGGGCGGTTTTTCGAGGTGGAGCGATGAAGCCCGCAAGGACCATTATGCGAACATGATCGCGATGGATGGCCGCATCGTCCTCGCAGGGGAACACGCATCCTATATCGGCGGCTGGATGGAAGGGGCGCTCACCTCGGCAATTGACGCCATCACTCGCCTGCACAAGCGCGCACAGGAGGCCTGAGCCATGAACATTCGGTATATTCCACATCGCTTCCTTATCGTGATGGCTGTGATGGGCGCGTCAGTCCCGGCGCTGGCCGTCGGGCCGGGCTTCAAACTGCCGCCTGCGGAAACGGGTGAGCAGGTTTATGTGCAGGCCTGCCAGACTTGCCACCAGCCGGGCGGCATAGGCGGGGCGGGGGCGGCATCGGCCTATCCGGCGCTTGCCAATAATCCCAAATTGGGGGTGGCCGCTTATCCGATCCTGACGATCTTGCGCGGTCGCGCGGCGATGCCATGGTTTGGCGGGACGCTCAGTTCGGCGCAAATCGCCAAGTTGGTGACATATCTGAGGACCAATTTCGGCAATAATTACACCACGCCGGTCACCGAAGACGATGTGAAGAAACTGAGCGTCAATCTGCCGGTTTCAGGCGAATAAATTCGGCCACCATCATGATCTGCCGCACGGATCATGACGGCATCAACCCGATCAATCGGGCCACCCAAATAACGGGGCAAGACCAATCATGGATGATATCAACGCACCGACCCGCCGCAAATTGTTTGAAACCATCGGCAAAGCCGGTGGCATGGTGGCGCTTTATCAGGCGATGACCTCGCTTGGCCATGCGGCAGAGACGCAATTCAACGGCCCGCCCAAACTGAGCGGCGCGCGCAAGGGTTCAACCGTTGTCGTGCTGGGCGCGGGGCTTGCCGGGATGCTGGCGGCATATGAATTGACCAAGGCGGGCTATAAAGTCCGCATCCTCGAATTTCAGGGCCGTCCGGGTGGTCGCAATTACACGTTACGCGGCGGCGATAGCCATACTGAAATCGACGGCACGACCCAGAAGGTCGAATTTTCGCAGGGCAATTACCTCAACCCCGGCCCTTGGCGCATTCCACATCATCACCGCACCTTGCTGCATTATTGCAAGCAATTGGGCGTGCAGTTGGAACCGTTCATCCAGCTCAATCACAATGCCTATGTCCACAATACGGATGCATTCGCGGGCAAGCCGGTGCGCTACAAGGCAGTCGCGACCGACTTTAAGGGCCATATTTCGGAATTGCTGGCCAAGTCGCTTCAGCAGAATGCGCTTGATGAAAAGGTCACGACCGAAGACAAGGAGCGCCTGATCGAGGCGATGCGCAGCTGGGGCGTGCTCGACAAGGACCTGTCCTATAAGAGTAGCCTGAAGGTGTCTGGCCAGCGCGGCTATGATCAGCCGCCGGGGGCGGGGCTGGGCGGTGTGCCGACGCCGTCCAATATCACGACATTGCATGATGTGCTGGATTCAAAGGTCTGGAACACCATGTCCTTTTATTTCAGCTATGTGATGCAGACGACGATGTTCCAGCCGGTCGGCGGGATCGATATGATCGGCAAGGGCTTCGCGCGCGAAGTCGGCCATCTCATCACCTATAATGCCAAGGTCAGCAAGATCGGGCAGAATGCCAAGGGCGTGACGATCACCTATGAAGATGCCCTCACCGGGGCGGTCAGCCAGGCCAAGGCCGATTATTGCGTCTGCACGATCCCCTTGTCGGTGTTGAGTCAGCTTGAGGTGCAGGTATCGGATGAAAAGGCGGCGGCGATCAAGGCGGTGCCGTATAGCGGTCAGGTCAAGATCGGCCTCGAATTCAGGCGCCGCTTCTGGGAAGAAGATGAGTCCATTTATGGTGGCCACAGCTTCACCAACCAGCCGATTTCATTGGTGTCTTACCCGAATTTCAATTTCTTCCAGAAAGGACCTGCGGTGTTGCTTGGCGCATTTGCCAGCGGGGCGAATGCCTATCCATTGGCGGGCATGACGCCCGAACAACGGATCGAGGCGGCGCTGGCGCAGGGGGAGGCGATCCACCCGCAATATCGCAAGGAATATATGAATGGCACCTCGGTCGCATGGAGCCGCGTGCCGTGGAGCCTTGGCTGTTGCGCGCAGTGGAATGAAGAATCGCGCAAGGAACATTATCAAAACATGGTGTCGATGGATGGCCGGATCGTGCTCGCGGGCGAACATGCATCCTATTACGGGTGCTGGATGGAGGGCGCGATGCTGTCGTCGATCGATGCCATCACCCGTCTGCACAAACGCGCGCTGGAGGCCTGATGATGAACGGGCGGCACACGGTTTTCGGCTTGGCGTTGGTCGCGCTGGGGATGCTGGGTATTTCGGTGCCCAGCATCGCCGATGCGCCGGGCGCTGGCGGCACCAAAGTCGAAAAGCCGGTGACCGGGGAGCAAATATATCGGCAGATTTGCCAAGCCTGCCATCTTGCGGACGGCAAGGGTGGGGCGGGGGCCGGTAAGTTCCCGGCACTCGCCAATAATCCGCGCATGGCGGCTGTGGCCTATCCGATTTCAGTTGTGACGCGCGGCAAGGGGGCGATGCCCTGGTTTTCCAATATGCTGAACCCGGAGCAGGTCGCCGCAGTGGTCGGTTATGTCCGCACCAATTTCGGCAATAATTATCCTGCGCCCGTGACCGAGGCAGACGTCAAGCAATTCGGTGCGCCACCGCCAAAGCCGGAAGAATAACGCTGGAAGGCGGCGCATTGGGGGCGTTGCGTTCAAGTCATGCTGCATTGCAGCAATAACGATGGCGCAGAGCCGCAAGGGGCATAGACTGATTTTCATACAAGACCATCAACCACCAACAAGAAGAATCGAAGTGACCAGCACCAGACATCTCTTCCTTGCCGCTTCTATGGTCTCATTCGCATTTCAGGCAGCGCCCGCAAGCGCTAACCAGAAGCTTTACATCGATAATTGTTCGGCCTGCCATCAGGTCAATGGCAGCGGTATTTCCGGCGCTTTTCCGGCGCTAGCCAAGACACCATTTGTGCAGTCGGACCCAGCGAAAGTGGCCTCGGTGCTGCTTTATGGCCGTAACAACATGATGCCAGCCCAAAAGGACGCCCTGTCCGACGCGCAGATCGCGAGCATCCTCACCTATGTCCGCAAGAGCTGGGGCAACAAGGCATCTGGCATCACTGCATCCCAAGTGGCCGCCGTGCGCAAGCGCGGCCGGCCTTTTTGATGTGTTGGGGGTTTATCAATAGCGTTGCGTAAAACTCAACCTGAGCATCAAATAATGCGTCAGATTTTATGAATTAAATATTGCGATATATTCTGAATATGCTGATTATATGAATCACAAATCAGACTAAATATTTAATGTTTGATGCGGGTGTATTCGTATTAATAATAAAAAATAAGAAATTAGGTGGGGGATTGGTCGACAATCCATAAAGGGGGTTCTTTGTGAACTATAAATCCAAACTTCGCCTTTCTCTCGTTATCGCTTCTTCCTGGACTGTAGGTGCGCATGCGCAGCAGGCTATGCCACTGGCCATTACCGCTGAGGCTGCTGCCGAAGCTGCCGCTGATGCCGAAGATGCGGGTAGCAGTGAAATCATCGTGACCGGCACCCGCACCAGCGGCATGGTCGCCGCCGAAAGCGCCACCCCGATTCAGCTGCTCAGCTCGTCCGCGATTGAAAAGGTCGGTCAGCCGAACCTCAATCAGGTGTTGACCCAATTGGTGCCGTCCTTCTCTGCTCAGACACAGGGGACGGACATGTCCAACTTCTCGCTCAGCGCGCGACTGCGCGGCCTGAACCCGAACCACACATTGGTGATGGTCAACGGCAAGCGCCGCCACGGTTCGGCCATTTTACAGGTGATCGCGGGTCCGTTCCAGGGTTCCGCCGCGCCGAGCATCGATCTTATTCCGCCAGATGCCGTCTCGCGCATTGAAGTGCTGCAAGAAGGCGCTGCCGCGCAATATGGTTCAGATGCTATCGCAGGTGTGCTGAACATCATGTTGAAAAGCAATGATAGTGGCGGCACGGCCAAAATTACCGCCGGTCAATATTTCGACAGCGAAGGCGAAACCTATAGCGTCAGTTCCAACGTCGGGACGAAGATCGGCGACGCAGGCTTTCTCAGCCTGACCGGTTTCCACCGTCGCAGCGGCTATACCACTGTTGGCGATGGCCAGACGAGCGTTCGGAGCATCAATGGCGTTTTGAACCCCAATATTAATGCTAATTTCACATCGATATACAATGCGCTTGATCTGAAGGGGATCAACGGCGGGCAGGCCAAATCGCAATTGTCAGTGGGCTTTTTCAACGCAGGCTATGATTTTGGCGATGTCCAATTCTATACCTTTGGCGATGTGTCGCGGCGCAATGGCTATGCCTATCAGGGCTTCCGCACCCCGAACCGGATTTGCACCAGCTCGTCCAACCCGGCGACGTGTTTTGCCGATACCGGCACGACTGGCATGGTCCCACAGCAGAATGTGATCCAGCAGGAATATTCCTTGACCAGCGGCCTTAAGGGTGCAGCATTTGGCTGGGATTGGGATCTGAGCGCGACCTATGGTTCGGACAAGAACGAAATCTACACGATCGATTCCGCCAACCGCTCGCTCTATATCGATACCGGCTTTACCCCGACGTCCTTCTATGATGGCTCGTTCGAGCTTTCGCAGTTCACCACTACGCTCGATGTGCGTCACGGTTATGATGTTGGTCTGGCGGATGAGCTGACGGTTGCGCTGGGTGCGGAATATCGCAAGGACAAATACGCCATTGGCGCGGGTGATCTTGCGTCGCGCTATAAGGAAGGCGGCCAGTCGTTCCCGGGCTATTCCCTGACGGATGCTGGCAATTACAGCCGTGATTCCAAATCGGTATATCTGAACCTTGCGACCAAGCCTGTGGATGCGTGGACGCTGGATCTGGCGGGTCGTTATGAAGATTATAGCGATTTCGGCGATACGGCGATTGGCAAGGTCACCTCGCGTTATGATTTCAACGATGCCATCGCCATTCGCGGGACATTCAGCACCGGTTTCCGCGCCCCGACATTGGGTGAATCCTTCTATTCGGCAACGAATGTCGGCCCAACCAGCGCCAATGTGCAGTTGCCGCCAAACTCCGCCGCTGCGGCGTTGCTCGGTTTCAAACCGCTCAAGCCTGAAAAGTCGATGAACTTGTCGGCAGGCGTGGTGTTGCGTCCGGTATCGCGCCTCGTGACTACGATTGATGCCTATTACATCAAGATCAAGGATCGGATCGCCGGTACTGCGCCTATTCGCGGCTTGGTCGGTAATGTGCAGCAGCCGCAATATGCGGCGGTGATGGCGGCGATTGCGGCGCGCGGCACGGTGCTTGATGCGGTGCCGGATGTCAGCCTTCAGACCTTCACCAATGGGGTCGATACACGGACCTGGGGCGTGGATTTCGCGGCTCGTTATCCGGTCGATCTCGCATTCGGCAATCTCGATCTGTCGCTGTCCGGAAATTATAATGAAACCAAGGTGACGAAGAACAAGCTGGGTGCATCGTTGTTCACGCCACAGGCAGAGAGCTATCTCGAAACCGCACAGCCCAAGTATAAGGTGATGGCAAGCGTTGCGCTGACCACCGGTCGCTTCAGCGCCAATCTCCGCCAGTCTTATCAGGGCAAATCGGTGGTGCTCGTCTTCCCGTCCGTCAGCGGCTATGGGCCGTATGAAGGCACGGTCAAGGCCACGCCATTGACAGATCTCGAACTGGGCTATGAAATCACCGATTGGGCCACTTTGTCTGTCGGCGCGAACAATCTGTTCGATAAGAAGCCGGAAATTCCGGGTCTTGTGCCGGTCGCAGTGGCAGGCGGCACATCGCCTTATGTTAACGGCACCTCCACCATCAATTCGCCTTATGGTCATGGCACTTATGGCACCAATGGCGGCTATTATTATGCCCGCGTAGCGTTCAAGTTCTAACCATCAATGAGGAAGGCCGACCGTGGTGAAAACTGCGGTCGGCTTTCTTTTTTGACACGGCGGATTGTCATCAACATCAGTCCAATTTCCCGGATCACAGGAGTAATCTCATGAAGCGCATCCACGGCCTTGCCCTTGCCTTGGCGTTGACAGCGGTTTCGGCCACTATCGCGCAGGCGGCGGGCATCGAGCGGACCAAAGGCTCGCCCACCTCGCCAATTGCCAGCACGGCAACAGTGCCATCGGGCAGCAATTTGTATTTCCTGTCGGGCAGCACCGCATCGCCAATCAATCCGGCAGATACGGATAGCCCCAATGCCTTTGGCGATACCGGGGCGCAGACCTTGAGCATTTTGAACAAGATGAAGGCGCAATTGGCGACGCTCGGCCTTGGCATGGGCGATATCGTCAAGCTGAACGTCTTTCTTGTCGGCGTGCCGGCCTTGGACGGCAAGATGGACCGCGATGCGATGAATGCAGTGTTCAAGACCTTCTTCGGGACAGCAGAGCAACCGAATTTGCCGACCCGTTCCACCGTGCAAGTGGCGGCGCTCGGTCGACCTCAGATCCTTGTCGAGATTGAAGGCATCGCTGCCAAGGCGCCTTGAACGATCCTGAATAATAAATGCGATAAGGTGATCCGGCTGTGGTTGCCGCTCATCTGATCTGTGCAGCAACGGAGTGCTGATCTCGAATGGCTTATGCTGATAAACAACCCATGAGCCGGAGCAAGATGGTGGCTATCGGCGGTGTCGCCTTGCTTCATCTCGTGCTGTTATGGGGCCTGAAAAATGGTCTGGACTATAATGCGGCGGTCGAGGTTTTCGAAGATTTGAAGACTTTTGACATCAAGGAAGAACCCAAGGTCGAGGAAGAAGCGCCGCCGCCGCCGGAACAAAAGGACATGCCCCCGCCACCGACGGTGGATGTGCCGCCGCCGCCTGTCTCGGTTACACCGCCCCCGGTGTTGCCAGCGGCCCCGCCTGCGACGATCATGGCCCCGCCACCGCCGCCGCCCGTGGTCGTTGAAGCGCCCAAGGCGATGCAGGCGCAAGCGGCTCGCGCCCGTGGCAATCCGGCAAGCTGGGTGACGACGGAAGATTATCCGCCAAGCGCCTTGCGGGAAGAACGCGAGGGCGTGACGGGGATCGCTTGGGACGTGACGACGGATGGCAAGGTCGTTAATTGTCGGGTGACGCAATCGAGCGGTAGCGCCGATCTCGATGATGCAGCCTGCAAATTCGTCACGCGGCGCGGGCGTTACAGCCCGGCGCTCGATAAGAACGGTAATCCGATCCAGTCTTCGGACAAACGGCGCGTGCGCTGGCAGATCCCGAAGGACTGATCGCCAACAACGCCGATGCCATGCGGGCCAATGGCTCAATTTTCAAAAACGGTTTATTCAAGAGGTTATAGTTATGCAGAATGTCGTTGAAACTGCCAATGCAGCAGCGGAAGTCGTTACCAACGCCGCTACGGCAGCTGCGCCTGCCGCAGAGGCACTGGCGAGCACCGCCGCAGTTGAGGGCGCGGAAGCTGCCGCCACCAAGTTCGGCCTGATCGAAGCCCTGAACGACGGCGGCGCGCTGTCGTGGACGTTGTTCCTGCTGATGGTCGTCATGTCGGCCGTGTCGTGGTACATCTTGTTTACCAAGCTGCGCGAACAGTCGAAGATCCTTAAGGACGGCACCGAAGGCGCTGCGCGTTTCTGGGCTGCTGGCAATCTCAAGGATGGCGCTACCAAGTTCGACAAGAACTCGGCCTATCGCCAGCTGGTCGATGATGGCCATCGTGCTGAAGACGAACATGGCAAGCTGACCGATCCGGTCGATCAGCATGAATGGGTCGCCAACTCGCTGGCACGCAGCCAGGGCCTGATCAATGCCAAGCTGTCGAACGGCCTCGCGTTCCTCGCCACCGTCGGTTCCACCGCGCCGTTCATCGGTCTGCTCGGCACCGTTATCGGCATTCTCAAGGCGCTGATCAAGATCGGTGCATCGGGCGATCCGTCGATCGATAAGGTTGCTGGTCCGGTCGGTGAAGCACTGATCATGACCGCCATCGGTCTGATCGTGGCTGTGCCTGCGGTGATGTCGTTCAACTGGCTGATGCGTCGCAACAAGCTGATCGCTGAACAGCTCGCGACCTTCGCCAATGACCTGCATGGCTTTATGGCTTCGAACGGCGCTGTCCGTCCGCTGATCAAGGCGGCACCNNCTGCCCGGTGCCTCGTGCAAGAGGGTATGCTGGTTCAGCGCTTTTGAATGATAGGATGAAGAGATGGGAGTGAGTGTCGGCGCAGAGGGCGGTAGTGACGCCCCGATGTCAGATATCAACACCACGCCACTCGTGGACGTGATGCTGGTGATGCTGATCATCTTCCTGATCACCGTGCCGGTGGCCGTTAAGAAGATCCCGATGGAAGTGCCGCGCGTGGCGCATCAGCCGACCGTGACCAAGGCACAGAATGTGATGCTGTCGATCCGTGGCGGCGCTTCGGGTGGTTGCGAAGTATATTGGGGCAACCAACTGATCGACGATGCGGCACAGTTGCAGAATCTGGCTGTGGCCAAGTTCAAGAACGAGTCGGACAAGTTGCGCCCGGCGGATCGGCAGAACCCGGA